>JACMPQ010000051.1 GCA_014377425.1 Microbacteriaceae bacterium
CGCTGGGAAGCGAAGCGGGCACGATTGGCCTGTTCGAGCAAAACTCTAGCGCAGAATTCACCCGAGGCGCTCGGCGAGTCGTCCAAGCGATCGCAATGCCGGCAACCAACTCTGTTTACCTGAATCCGGTTCCACTTCCCGTTCCCGCAGTGGCAGTGGCAGTGGCAGTGGCGGTGGCGCAGGCAGTGGCGCAGACACCGGCACCGGCACCGGCACCGGCAAGCCCCGCAGTCCCGAGCACCGCATCAGCGAGCACCGCATCAGCTAGCACCGCCGCCACCCCGAGCCCGACTGCTGGCCCGATGATCGACGCGAGTCACATCCGCGGTACCAACCCAGACAGCGAAGCCATCCAGGACGCCCTGCGGGCCCTCATCCTCCAGCGCGCACGTGAGAAATCAATGGGGTCGGTAGCCGCTTCCCGCCAGTCACTGCCGCGGAGGGAAAGGTCTTCACCCAACGAGTACGACCTGCATTCGGCGTTCGTGTTGAAGCCGGCGGTACTGAAGACTGCGGTATTGACGCAGGCAGCGCTGCAGTCGGCAGCCTCGCAATCCGGGATTTCACAGGCTGGCCAGTTGACACCCACTTCGTCAATAGCGGCTCCGTTCCTGCCTGCTCCTTCGCTCTCGGGCACGCCAATGCCAGAACAGCTCTCCCGTCCGGCGAGAAGTAGAACCGCTCGCCGAACTCGCATTGGCCTCGGAATCGCGGTCGCGATTGCCGTCGCCGTCGGTGCCGGCGGGTTCGCCGCGAATGCTGTCAACGCCAACAACCTGGAACTTGCCTCCGCCAAGGCCGCGCGGGTAATTACCGAAGCGCGCGTCACCATCCCGGACGCAGCGCAGACCGCCGAAAAGGACAAAGCCCTCGCGGCGGCCCGAGGTACGGCACATGTCATACTCGGAGACCTCGACGGCTACTCGTCAGTTTTTGCGGGCGACGTAAGCCAGGTGAAGCTTGACTCGCTGGAAACCGCGCGAGTCGCACTGGTTACCGCCAGCCTTGCCGACGACCCGGGAAAGATTGTCGGCCTGGTCGCCCAGCTTGACACCGCCATCGCAGCCGCCGCCCGAGACATGGTCACCATCTCCTCCGCTTTCGTTCCCACTCAAACTGCGGCGGAGTCAACCGTGGTTGACGCAGCCAACGCGCAGCTGGGGATCCTCACGGCGGCAACTACCGCCAAGGGCGATGTCGTGGGCGAGATGAAGACCATGGCCGCGGCGTTACGCACCCTCAGCAGCAACAACGGTGCGCAGCTCGCCGCCCACGAGGCGCAGCGCCAAGCAGGGCTGGCCGCTGCCGCAGTAGCAACAGCAATGGCAACCAAGTCCGTCGTATCGGCGCTTCGAAAATCATCGGGGCCAAAAAACTACGTGTCGGTGCTCTCTTCGCCGAATTCTCACTCGCCCACCTCGAGCCACAACTCGGCTTCTGGAAAAACCAGCCAGCCCTAACTTGCTCACGCCTGATGCGAGCCAGCAATTCTCCAACCCGTGTGAGGCTGGTCTCGGGCCTATTCCTGGTCCCACCCCTACTCCCGTACTCGCGCCGACTTCTGGCCTGGCGCAGGAACACGATCGTTAAGCCACGTCAACAAATCGGCGATTACCTCGGCGCGGTTTGTCTCCTGATACACCTCGTGACGCGCGCCGCTGTAAATGGTGAGCTGCACATCGGTGAGTCGCGCCCGGCCAAGGTAGGCCCGGGCCAGCAATTCGGCGCTGCGGGAGCCGCCAAAGGGATCATCGCTTCCCACCTGAATCAGAAGGGGGATGTCGGCGATAAGCCGTTTTGCCGGTAGGCCGAGCAGTCGCAGCGAGTCGGCAAGACCGAAGAGGGTGAGTGCGTCGGCGGTGAAGGTGAGTTCGTCGTCGAGGAAGAGCAGGGCAACCGCGTCGTCGCGGCTGAGCCACTCAAAACCGGTGGTGCCCAGATGGGCGTGTTTGGAGTTGAGATTGCCGCCCTTCATGTGTCGGAAGGTTCGCAGGGCTGTGCCGGAGAGAACCAGCGCGTCGTAGTCATCCGAATGATCATTGACGATTTTTTGGGCGATGATCGAGCCCCAGCTGTGCCCGAGCAGCACGAGCGGCAGATCGGGATTTTCTGAGCGGATGATCTCGGTGAACTGTCGCACGCTATCGACGGTGGCCCGCATTCCGCCCGGGCCGAGACGACCGAGCAGCCGGAGGTCGCCGCCGTGCTGGTCGAGTCCGGTCTGGCCGTGCCCGCGGTGGTCGTCGGCGTACACCGTGTAGCCGGCGCCGACAAGAATTTGGGCCAGTTCTTCGTAGCGGCGGGCGTACTCACCCAACCCGTGGGCTATTTGCACGACTCCGCGGGGTTTGCCAGCCCTCCAGACATAAAAGTGGATGACCATGCCGTGAGCATCGGGGAAGCTATGGTGCTCACGCTCGGCGATGAACTTCGTCACACTAAATCTTCTTCCTCACTGTGGGGCACCAGTTTAGGCGCGAGGGCACCGCCACGAACCGTAAAATTAGTGATCATCACAGCGGTGCGGGTGACGGGGAGGCGGGGTCATGCTCAAGGTGCAACGAAGTTCCAGCTCCCCCGTGCGAGCGGATGGAAGTCCGAAGATCAGTCGAATCGTTGACGAAGGGCTGCTCATCGCGCTCTCAGCGGTGCGAATGGCCATCAAAAATCGCCTCATCGTGGGTGCCTTGCGCGACTTCCACAACTACGATCAGAGCGAGTACGGCCAGTTTGCCATCGCTCAAATCACGCTCCTAGCCGAGCAAAACCGTGCCGATGCCAAGCGTGTGGCGATTGAGAAGCGCTCCTTCGGCCCCGCCGTCTGGGTTATTGAGCTCACCCCCGATCAGCGTTCAGACGTGAAGCTTCTGAACCGCCGCCGCCGAGTCTACAAGCGGCTCGCCACGGCTCTTCTGGCGGTAGGCGCTGACGCTCAGCAGGTGTCGGAGCTGGTGGAGACGGCACGAATCGATGCCGGTGCCGAAATCAGTGACGCGCTGCAAACCAGATTGATTGACCGCGTTATTGATCCGCGGGAGCCGGATTACGAGTTCGAACGACCGGATCGACTGCGCACCCTGAGCGATGATTTGGCCGCGCTGCTTGCCGCCCGAGAAATTACACCTCGCGGGTAATTTCCACCTTGACAAACAGGCGAGAGCTGAACGGCCCGGCGTAGACCCCGCGCAGGGGCGGCACGTCGTTGTAGTCCCGACCCCGACCAACACTCACGTGCCGATCGCCGATGTCGAGCAGGTTGGTGGGGTCGTAACCGCGCCACGACCCACAAAACCACTCCACCCAGGCGTGCGATTCGCCGGCGATGGTTTCCCCGATCGCCGCATTCGGTTTCGGATGCAGGTACCCCGACACATAGCGCGCCGGTATGTTCACCGAGCGAAGCGCACCGATCGCGAGATGAGCGATGTCCTGGCAGACTCCCTTGCGCTGCTCCCATGCTTCCGCGGCGGTGGTGGTGACCGCGGTAACTCCGGCCATGTACTCCACCGCGTTGCCGATGGCGATGCAGATTTCCAGCGCCGCAGCGCAGGGGTTGTCGTGGCGGTCGGCAATTTTTCGGGCGATGTCGGCAACCTCCTGCGGCGGTCGGGTGCGCCGGGTGTGCCCGAGCTGCTCGACCACGTCGATGGAGCGCCGGGCTTCCTCGGTGAGGGTTGCCCAGGTGGCGGCGTGCTCGGGATGTTCGCGCGCCCTCACCTCTACGAGGCTGGTTGCCGTGAGCGAGAGCTCCTGGTGCGGGGTGAGAATCTCGAACGACGATACCCGGCTGTTCCAGTAGTCCACGTAGCCGTGCTGGGCCGAGATCGGAAGAATTTCGAGGTTGGAGTACAGCACGAACTGGCCATCGGTACTGGTGGGCAGCATCCGGGCCTCGTTGTAGGAGGCGGTCACCTCGCCGGCATAGTGAAATCCGGTCATGTGTTTGATTCTTAGGCGGTTCACGTGTTTTCTCCGACCCAGCTCGGTGCCGCATTGGTCGGAAAGTAGCGTTGGCGGATGGCTTCGGATGCGGCGCTGGTGGCGAGCTGCACATTGTCCATGTAGCGCGGGAGGTCGTCGATGATGTCGGCGATCGGGTGGTACTCCAGCTCGCTGCGCAACTGGCCGAGCACCCGTTGAGCCTGTTCGGAGGTACCGACCCGGTCGGTGCGCGGTTCGATGTCGCGCATACACATTTCGGCCCGGCGTACCGAGAACAAAATACTGCGTGGAAACAGCCGGTCGAGCAGCAAAAATTCCGCCGCGTTACGGGCGCTCGGCACCCCACGATAGGTACGCAGGTAGGCCTCGTAGGCCCCGCAGGAGCGCAGGATGGTGGTCCACGAGGGCCCGCTGGCTTCGGTGAGTGATCGGGTGGCCAGGAGCCGTGCGGTCATGTCGGCGCGCTCGATGCTGCGGCCGAGGGTGAAAAACTGCCAGGCTTCGTCGCGGCTGGTGGCGGATTCAATGATACCCACGGCCAGCGCCGAGCGCTCCCGAACCCAGCCAAAAAATTCGTGCACCTTGTCGCCGGCGACTTTGCGCGGCATCCGGGCCCGGGTGGTATTGAGGCACTCCCAGAGCTCGGTCGACACAATTTCGCGCGCGCGGCGGGCGTTTTCGCGCGCGGCACCGAGGGAGTAGGCAATGGATGCCGGCTCCGAGCGGTCCACGGCAAGGATCGCCAGCACGTCGCTGCGGGTTAATTCTCGATCGTCGGGCACATCCGCACCCATCACGCTCAAGAGCGAGCGGCAGGCGAGGTTCTCTTCAATCCAGGGGTCTTCCAGCAGGAGTTGGAGGTGCACGTCGAGGATGCGGGCGGTGCCGTCGCTGCGCTCGATGTACCGACCGATCCAGAACAGGCTCTCGGCAATTCTGCTCAGCATGGGGTTACTCCTTCGGCAGACGGGGCTGCGCCCTGCTGGTGCTGGTGCTGTTGCTGGTGCTGTTGCGGGTGCTTTTGCTGGTGCTGTTGCTGTTGCTGTTGCTGTTGCTCCTCCTGGCCGTGGTCGCGGGGGCGATCGTGCGGCGCGTGATCGCGGGCTAAGGCCTCCGGAGTGATGATCGACGCCGAGATTGTGGCGGCGGCCTGCCCGGCAACGAGACCCTGAATGCTGTTGCGGGAGACCTGGATTGGTGCCTGACCGACGACCCAGGTGTCTTTCGACCCGCCGCCCTGGCTGCTGTTGACGACCAGCTCGCCCTCGGGCAGCGCCACCCGGGTGAGCCCACCGGGCAGCACCCACACATCTTTGCCATCGTTAACGGCAAACGGTCGCAGGTCGGCGTGACGGGGGCGGATGCCTTCCTCCACGAGCGTCGGAATGGTGGAGAGCTGCACAACCGGCTGTGCGATCCAGCCGCGGGGGTCGGCGATGAGGCGGGTGCGCAGCGCGTCCAGCTCTGCGCGCGAGGCATCCGGTCCGACAACCAAACCCTTACCTCCCGAGCCGTCGACCGGCTTTACGACGAGCTCGTCGAGGCGATCCAGCACCTCCTCGAGCGCTCCCGGATCTTCGAGCCGCCAGGTGTCCACGTTTTTGAGCACCGGCTCCTCGCCGAGGTAGTACCGAATGAGCTCGGGCATGTAGGTGTACACGAGCTTGTCGTCGGCCACACCGTTGCCGATCGCGTTGGCGATTGTTACGTGTCCGAGCCGGGCGGCGAGCAACAGCCCGGGAGAGCCGAGCATCGAGTCGGCACGAAACTGCAGTGGGTCAAGAAATTCGTCGTCAACGCGTCGATAAATGACGTCGACCCGGGTGGGGCCGGCGGTGGTGCGCATCCACACCCGGCCGCCGGAGCAGAACAGGTCGCGGCCCTCCACCAGCTCCACGCCCATCAGTCGAGCGAGCAGGGTGTGTTCGAAGTAAGCCGAGTTGTAGACGCCGGGGGTGAGCACCACGATGTTGGGTTCTTCCACACCCTCCGGGGCGCTGGCCCGCAGAGCCTGCAGCAGCTTGTGTGGGTAGTCGCCGACCGGGCGCACCCGCATGCTCACAAAAAGTTCGGGCAGGGTCTGGGCCATCACGCGGCGGTTGGAGATCACGTAGCTCACGCCCGAGGGCACCCGCACGTTGTCCTCCAGCACCCGCCAGTCGCCGGTCTCGTCGCGAATGAGGTCAATTCCGGAAACCTGGATCCGCACGCCGTTGGCGGGTTCGATGCCCGCGGCTTCGCGGTGAAAGTGGCTGGATGAGCTGATCAGGCGTGCCGGGATGACCCCGTCTTTAACGGCGTTCTGGGGCCCGTAGACATCCGCCAAAAACTTTTCTAACACCCGCACGCGCTGTTTGACCCCGGACTCGACGTTGAGCCACTCGGCCTGCTCGATCACCCGAGGCACCGCGTCGAGCGGAAACGGGCGCTCTTCGCCCGCAAAATCAAAGGTGACACCCTGAGCAAGATACGAGCTCGCGAGAGCGTCAGTGCGCCCGCGAAGTTCTGCCTGGGTCATCTGCGCAAGCGCCGCGTGGATCTCTTTGTAGGCGTGTCTGGCCTGCCCGGGCTTGGCGAACATTTCGTCGAAAGCGGCCGCCCCTGCCCGCTTTCTGGGGGCAGAAGCAACCGTGCCGTAGCCATCAAATAGGTCGCCCATTTCCACACTCTATTGGGGCGGATGTTGCCGGGATGTTTCGTCGGCCAGCCATGCTCGCTCAACCGGTTTATCGGCCGCTACGGCCTCCATCGAACGCGGCGTGTTGGCTGGCATCTCGACAGGTCACGACGGCTCCGGTGGGCTGCGGTCAGTCGGGAGCGTGCGCTTCGAGAAATTCGTACAGCTCGCGGTCATCCACCCCGGGGAAGGTACCGGATGGCAACGGCGAGAGAATTTGCGCGTGCAGGCGTGCGCTCGACCAGGCGCGCCCCGACCAGCGATCCCGCAGTTCCGTCGGCGGACGCAGGCAGCAGGTTGCATCCGGGCATTTCGACTGGCTACGTGCCCCGGTTTCAAGCCCGCGAAACCACTTTGCATGGGCAAAAGGCACGCCAACGGTGATCGAGAATTCTCCGGCCGGGGTGGTTCCGGTCTGCGTTGACTCGAAAAAGCTGCCCTCGGGGGTGTCGGTGTATTGGTAGTACTCGGTCGTGCGGTTGACGCGGGCAAAGGCCTGCCGGGCGCTCCATTTGCGACAGACAAGCTGACCCTCGGTCGATCCGGTGATGTCCACCGGCAGGCGTAGACCGTCGTTCTCATAGGCCTTCTGCACGGCGCCGTCGTCTCCCACCCGCAGAAAGTGCACCTCCATATTGAGGTGAGCGGTGGCCAGGTTGGTGAGCCGAAGCGCTGCGGCTTCGTGCGTCACTCCGAAGGCATCCCGAAAGTCTTCCACTGCAATGTTTCGGTCGGCTTTGGCCGCGCGCAAGAACTGCACCGACTGGGTTAGCGGCATCAAGCAGGCCGCCGCAAAGTAATTGATTTCAATGCGCTGCTTCAAAAAGTTGGCATAGCCGTCGGGTTCGGAATGCCCCAACACGCGGTGGGCCATTGCTTGCAGCGCCATCGACCTGAGGCCATGACCGCCCGGGATCGAAGCGGGCGGGAGGTACACCCGACCGTTTTGGAGATCGGTAACTGAGCGAGCGGAGTGCGGCAGGTCACTCACGTGCACCAATTCAAAACCGAGGGTGTGCGCCATCCGGCTCACCGATCGGTGGGTGAGCGCTCCAGATACGTGCCCAACCGCACGCACCGCCTCTTCGGCAAGCGCCTCGATTTCTGGCAGGGCATTCGCCGCTAGACGCATTTGCTGCCGCAGCTCGGTATTTGCCCGGCGTGCTTCCTCGGGGGTCGCAATCGCTTCGCGTGAGCGCCGGGCCAGTTCGCGGTGCAGGCCCACGATGGCGCTCAGCACGTCGTCGCGGAGGGAACGGCTGGGTCGTACCACCGGCAACCCGAGGGTGGCGTAGACCGAAGTGCGCTGCGCGTGATCCAGTTCAATCTCCAGCGCGGCCCGCTCGTTGGGCGCCGCGTCGTGCAGCAGCTCGCCCAGCCCAACGTCGACGGCCTCAGCAATTCGGGATAGCAGCGAGAGTCGCGGTTCTTTGTGGCCGTTCTCGATCAACGAGAGCTGGCTGCCGGCGATCCCTACCCGAGCGCCGAGATCTTCCAGGGTGAGTCCGGCGGCGGTGCGAAAGTGACGGAGGCGGTGGCCAAGGGTCGCAAGATCGGGCATGAATTGACAATAACGAAAGATCGACCAATCTTTCGACCTATTTCTCCATGAATGCGCGGCGACGAGAGCCAGAGTGGGAGAAACAACCGTTTCTCCGAAGGGATTCCCAACGTGAGCCTCGCAACGCGCATGGCCGTAGCTGTATTGCACAGCACTTCAGTAAACCGTGCAGCAGCAACTCGAGCATCGGCGGCTCGAGGATCGGCGGCTCGAGCGCTGGCAGCCAATGGCGAGGGCGCCACCACCGAAAGGCATGCCCCAGCCGGAGGCGATGTAATTCGAGAAGACGCGACTCGCGACGATGCCGCTGCGGCCGTCGTCACCTGGGTGGCCTCGGTGGAAAAACTCACCCAGCCCGACGCGGTGGTCTGGTGCACCGGATCCGTGGCCGAGCGTGATCGCCTGATGAAGCTCATGGTTGCCCAGGGCACGCTCTTGCAGCTCAACCCGGACCATCGCCCCTACAGTTTTCTCGCCCGCAGTGACCCGAATGATGTTGCCCGGGTCGAAGATCGCACTTTTATTTGCTCTCGCGAGGAGCACGACGCCGGGCCGACCAACAACTGGGCGGAGCCCGTGGCCATGCGCCAGAGGCTGGATGCACTGTTTGCCGGGAGCATGCGCGGGCGCACGATGTATGTGGTTCCGTTCTCGATGGGACCAATTGGCTCGAAGCTTGCGCGCCTCGGAGTGCAGCTCACTGACTCGCCCTACGTCGTCGCGAGCATGGGGATTATGACCCGAATGGGTAGCGACGCGCTGGCCGAGATTAACGCCGACACCCCTTGGGTTCCGGCGCTGCACAGCGTGGGTGCTCCTCTTCTTTCGGGGCAAACCGACGTGGCTTGGCCGTGCAATGACGAGAAGTACATCACCCATTTCCCCGAGACCCGCGAGATTTTCTCCTATGGTTCGGCCTACGGTGGCAATGCGCTGCTAGCCAAAAAAGCGTTTGCCCTACGAATCGCCTCGGTGATGGCCCGCGATGAGGGCTGGTTGGCCGAGCACATGCTCATCTTGAAGGTCACCAACCCGCGCGGGCGGGTCTTTCACCTTGCGGCGGCCTTCCCCTCGGCCTGCGGCAAGACCAACCTCGCCATGCTCAAGCCCACAATTCCCGGGTGGACGGTCGAAACGATCGGCGACGACATCGCCTGGATGCAGCCGGCCGAAGACGGTACTCTTCGCGCCATCAACCCGGAGGCTGGCTTCTTCGGGGTCGCTCCCGGCACCGGGCCCGCCACCAATGCCACGGCGATAGACACGATGTGGGGAAACACCATCTTCACCAACGTGGCACTGCGCGACGACGGGGATGTCTGGTGGGAGGGTCTCACTGCGGATGCCCCCGCCGCCCTCACGGACTGGCAGGGTAACCCCTGGACTCCGGATGCCGCGACCCCCGCCGCCCACCCCAACTCCCGGTTCACAGTGGCTGCAAAACAGTGCCCAAGCATCTCAGACGACTGGCAGGATCCGAACGGAGTTGTCATCGACGCCATCATCTTCGGCGGCCGTCGGGCGAGCAATGTGCCGCTCGTGGTCGAGGCCCGCGATTGGCAGCACGGGGTTTACATCGGCGCCACCATTTCCTCGGAGAAGACCGCGGCAGCCGAGGGCGTCGTCGGCGAACTCCGCCGCGACCCATTCGCCATGCTGCCCTTCTGTGGCTACAACATGGCCGATTATTGGGCACACTGGTTGGCGGTCGGAAAAGAGCTCGGCAGCGGCGCCCCCAAGGTGTTCCAGGTCAACTGGTTCCGCAAGGGGCCGGATGGTGCCTTTCTCTGGCCCGGCTTCGGCGAGAACTCGCGCGTGCTCGAGTGGATTCTCGACCGGGTGGAGAATTCGGTGGCGGCCGTCGACAGCCCGCTCGGGGGCATCCCCGCTCCCGACGGATTGAACCTGGACGGCCTTGACCTCGACGTGGGTGCCTTCGACGCCCTTTTTGAGATCGATGCGGAACGCTGGAATGACGAGGCAAACGCGACCGAGGAATTTTTTGCCGGCTTCGGCGAGCGCCTTCCGCCCGAGCTCAGCACGCAACTGGCGATCCTTCGCTCGCGGCTGGGTTAGAGCGCGGCTGGGTGGCCAACCCGTCCACTCACTCGCCGGGCACGTCGTCGCGAGCCTGCTGGCCGAGCAGTGCCCGGGCAGCCAGGCCGATCACGGCGCTGTAGGTGGGGTAGGCGAAGCGCACCTTCGCAAGCGTCGACACGTCAACTCCGGCCGCCATCGCCGTGGTCACCGACTGAATTACCTCAATCGCGTTTTCCCCGGTGGCGTGGGCGCCCAAGATCAGCTCACGGCGGCGGTCGGCGATGAGCTTGAGAAAGCCACGCTCGCGGTCGTCGATGACAGCCCGGTCGAGTTCGCTGTAAGGGACCTGCACCACCACGCAGAGCGGGTCACGACTCCGAGCCGCATCCTCGGTAAGACCGACACCGGCGTAATCCGGGTCGGTGAACCCACCGGCGGGCAATAGGTGGTGTGGGGTGCGACGGTTGGCGTCGAGCACGGCGTTTTCGGCCGCGGCCTCGCCCTCAAATTGCGCCGCCTGCACCAGCATGTCGCGGCCGTTGGCGTCGCCGACGGCAAAAATGTGCGGCACAACGCTCCGAAAGTAGGCGTCCACGGGAATAGCCGAACGCTCGACCGTGATCCCGGCCGCGGCAAGGCCGAGGTCGTCGACATCCGCCGGCCACCCGGTGGACATGATCACGGCGTCGAAGGTGCGGGATTGCGGATGCCCGCCCTCGCGCCACAGGAGGGTCGTTGCGCCATCCACATCCTGGGCCAGCCCATCGACGGTCTCGATGCCGCACCGCACATCCACCCCCTGCTCACGAAAGGATTGTGCAACGACGGAAGAAATGGATTCGTCGCTCGCCATCAAAATTCTCGGGGCAACGTCCAACAGCGTCACCTTTGAGCCGAAGGCGCTAAACACGGTTACGAGCTGCGCCCCGGTGTTTCCGGCGCCGATCACCGCCAACCGCGCGGGTACCTCGGACAGGCGCAGCACGTGTTCGGGCACGGTAGCCAGGTGCGCTCCGGGCACCGGAAGTCTGCGCGAATGCCCGCCCACGCAGATGATGAACACGGCGGCCGTGAGAGAACGGCCGCTGTCGAGCAGCACCGTGTGAGCATCGGTGAAGCGCGCCCGGCCCTCCAACACGAGCTCCACGCCAGCACCGGCAAATTTGCTCGCCTCACTTTTGAGCGATCGCACCCGCTCCACCGTGGCATTCACCCGCTCGACGGTGGACTTCCAGTCGATGCGCTGCTCGCTTACCCCAATGCCGTAGAGCCCGGCCGTGCGTACATCCCGCATCAGACGCGCGGTCTTTGCCAGCACGCGCGTGGGTACGCATCCCGTGTTCACGCAGGTTCCGCCGAGGCGATCTGCCTCCGCAACCGCCACGCTGGCACCGAGCTCTGCCGCTCGCAAAGCCGCCGCGGTACCCGCGGGACCGGCCCCAATTACGACAACATCAAAATGGTCGGGCTTTGCGTGGCTCATGATTGCAGGGTGTCACGCGCGGCTGGTAGCGGTTCGGGGCGCACCCATCATCTTGAAGATCGCGAGCTCTAGAGCGAAGAGTCCTCACTTTGTTACCCTCTCCGCATGGCGTTTATCGAAGCTCATAACCTCGTAAAGACCTACACCCCGCGTGGCTCCGGCATTGTTCGCGCTCTCGACGGCCTCACCCTCGCGGTTCCCCGAGCCAGCGTGCAGGCCCTTCTCGGGCCCAACGGCGCCGGTAAAACCACAGCGGTCAAGGTGCTCACCACCCTGGTTGTTCCCGACTCCGGCACAGCAACGATCGGTGGCGTCGACGTTATGCGCGATGGCGATCTCGTGCGCCCAATCATCGGGGTTTCCGGGCAATATGCCGCCGTCGATGAAAACCTCACCGGCTTCGAGAACCTCGACATGGTCGGCCGGCTCTATCACCTCGGCCGACAGGAGTCCCGGGCACGTGCCAAAGAACTCATCGACCTTTTCGATCTCACCGAGGCCCAAAACCGTCCGGTCAAGGGCTTCAGCGGCGGGATGCGGCGGCGCATCGACCTCGCCGGAGCGCTCGTCACCCGCCCGCGGGTGCTCTTTCTCGACGAACCGACGACCGGGCTCGACCCGCGCAGCCGCCTCGGCATGTGGGACATCATCACGAGTCTCGTGGGCGAGGGCACAACCGTGCTTCTCACCACGCAATACCTGGAGGAGGCCGACCGTCTGGCCGATAGCATCTCGGTGATCGACGGCGGCAAGGTGATCGCCGAGGGCACCTCCGACGAGTTGAAGGCGTCGATCGGTGGCCAACGGGTGGAGCTCAACCTCGTGAGCGCCAGCGACCGACAAAAAACCTTTGAGGTTCTGGCCCGGCACGGCAATTCCCGGCCCACGATCTCGCCCGACGAGCGCACGCTAACGGTCTCGGTGGTTGACGGCCCGACCGCGCTCCAACTCATCCTTGCCGAGCTGGGTGCTTCGGGAGTTGCTCTATTCGATGCGGGGATGCGCCGCCCCACGCTCGACGACGTATTTTTGCGCCTGACCGGCCACGCAGCATCCGATGAGGATTCCCCAAACGGCACGGGCAAAAAACGCGACACCGGCAAAAAGCGGCCGAACCGGGGCAGGCGAGCCCGAGACGAAGACCCCACCCCATCACCCGGTGCCGCCCACACCGACCCCGATCGTACTTGAGGAGAGCGCCCCATGAGTGTTCCCGAGGCCCTGCGGCCGAACGGCACCGGCAACGGCAACGGCACCACCGAACCGATACCGCGCCCCACCTTGGCGAATTGGTTCAACGACGGCTGGATCACCACCAAACGCAACCTGATCAAAATCAAGCGCGTACCCGACATCCTCGTTTTCACGCTGATTCAGCCGATCATGTTCGTTCTGCTGTTCAGCTACGTCTACGCCGGCAGCATCGACATTCCCGGCAGCAGCTACAAAGAATTCATCATGGCGGGAATCTTTGCCCAAACCGTGGTCTTTGGCTCCACCTATTCCGGCTCGGCGATGGCACAAGACCTGAAGTCCGGGATCATTGACCGCTTTCGTACCCTACCGATGAGCCCGTCGGCGGTGCTGATCGGTCGCACGAACGGCGATCTGCTCATCAACGGCATCTCAATGGTCGTGATGATGAGCACCGGGCTCGTCGTCGGCTGGCGCATCCGATCGAGCCCGCTGGAGGCTATCGGCGCGGTGGCGCTGCTGCTGCTGTTCTCCTACGCGTTCTCCTGGGTGATGGCGTTTCTCGGCATGCTCGTGAGCAGCCCAGAAATCATCAACAACGCGTCGTTTCTCGTGCTGTTTCCGCTCACCTTCATCTCGAACGCATTCGTTCCGAGCGACAACCTGCCCACTCCGCTGCGAATATTCGCCGAGCTGAATCCGGTTTCCGCCCTCGTTCAGGCTGCCCGCAAGCTGTTCGGAAATGTTCCCGCGCAGTCTCGAATCCCGGATGTCTGGACCCTGCAGAACCCGGAACTCACCGTGCTCATCGGCGTCGCGGCGCTGCTGCTGGTGTTCGTGCCGCTGGCAATTCGCAAATTCTCGAAGATCAGTTCGCGCTAGGAGTGCGCGCCATGATCGATGGGGCTACTCGCCGGGATACCGAATCGCGAGAATGCCCAACTCCACTTCGGTGAAACTGGTCGATAACGGCGAGAGACCGATGCGGATGCCGGTGGGCCCGCGAAAATCGGGGATGACTCCCTGCGCCCACAGTTTCGGCACGAGTTCAGCGAACCCCTCCCGGTCGAGGGTGATGTGTGAGCCGCGACGATGGGCGGCGCGCGGAGTGGAGAGGACGGCATCCGGCAATAACTCGTCGCTGAGGGCTATCGCGTGCTCAGTCAGGGCCACCGACTTCTCCCGAATCGCCATGATGCCCACCTCACCAATGAGGGCGATCATGTCTTGCAGAGCCAGCATTCCGGTAATCGGCGGTGTGCCGCTGGCGAAGCTCCGGATGCCGTCGGCGGGCGTGTAGCCCTGCCCCATCTCAAACGGGGCGCGGGTGCCTAACCAGCCCTGAATTGGCTGCCGCAACTGTGCCTGCAACTCGAGGCGCACGTAGGCGAAGGCCGGAGCGCCCGGGCCGCCGCAGAGGTATTTGTAGCTGCAGCCGGTGGCAAGGTCCACCCCCCAGGCGTCGAGTTCGGTGGGCACAACCCCCACGGAGTGGCTGAGATCCCAGAGCACGAGGGCGCCGGCATCGTGCACGAGGGCGGTAATTGCCGGCACGTCGGCGAGAAAGCCGGAGCGAAAGGCCACATGGCTGAGCACGACGAGCGCCGTACGGTCGGTAAGCGCGGCCTGCACCTGAGCGGGGGTAACGCCAAACGCGTCATCCGGGTCGCCATCCGAGCCGTCGCGTTCGGTCTTTCCCGCGTCGATCCACACCACGCTGAGGCCGCGCTCGGCGACGATGCCCTCCACCACGTAGCGGTCGGTCGGAAAATTGGCGCGGTCGATCACGATCTCGGTGCGCTCGGGGTTGAATTCGCAGGCCGCGCGAATGAGTTTGTAGAGCAGAACCGTGGTGGAGTCGGCGAAGATCACCTGACCGGCAGCGGCACCGAGTGCTACCCGGCCGAGTTCATCGCCCACCGTCTCCGGGAGCGACAGCCACTGCTCGTCCCAGCCGCGGATGAGACGTGAGCCCCACTGCTCGGTTACAAAGCGGGCTATTCGCTCGACACTGGCACCGAGCGGACGCCCCAACGAGTTGCCGTCGAGGTAGGCGGCGACGTCATTCGACTGGAAAAAAAGAGCTCGGTGTGCCCCAAGGGAATCTGCTACATCATGCTCGAACGACGTCATCATGCGCTCAGCATAGGTGCGGGCATTGCTCGGGCGCTGAGCGCAACGATCAGCTTCGGAGCTCCGCCAAAACCGCCTCCAGCTGCGCCACCGCGAAGAGCAATTCGTCGCCCGTTACCACGAGCGGCGGGGCCAGACGGATGGTCGATCCGTGCGTGTCTTTGGCGAGAACCCCGCGCGCCAGCAGCCGCTCGCACACCTCACGGCCGGTGGCTACGTTCGGGTCAATGTCGATGCCTGCCCAGAGTCCGGCGCAGCGAACAGCAACCACACCTTTGCCCACGAGTTCACCGAGGGCAGTTTCCAGCAGGGTACCGAGCGAGCGA
>JACMPQ010000052.1 GCA_014377425.1 Microbacteriaceae bacterium
AGCCGCTCGCACACCTCACGGCCGGTGGCTACGTTCGGGTCAATGTCGATGCCTGCCCAGAGTCCGGCGCAGCGAACAGCAACCACACCTTTGCCCACGAGTTCACCGAGGGCAGTTTCCAGCAGGGTACCGAGCGAGCGAGCTCTCTCCTGATAGTGACCGGATGCCAGCAGCTTCACCACGGCGGAACCGACGGCCGCGGCGAGCGGGTTACCGCCAAAAGTGGAGCCGTGCTCGCCGGGATTGAGTACGCCCAGAATCTCGCGGTTGCCCACGACCGCCGACACGGGCACGATTCCGCCACCGAGAGCCTTGCCGAGTAGATAGAGGTCGGGCACCACCCGAAGGTTGTCGCACTGGAAGGTTGCTCCGGTTCGCCCCAAACCGGATTGGATTTCATCCGCAATGAACAACACGTTGTGGCGCGTTGTGATTTCTCGCACCGCCGGAAGATATTCCGTGGGGGGAATGAGAACCCCGGCCTCACCCTGAATGGGTTCGACCAGAACCGCGACGGTGTTCTCATCAATCGCGTTCTCCAGGGCTGCGCTGTCGCCGTAGGGAACCGAGCGAAATCCGGGGGTAAACGGTCCGAAGCCGCCGGTGGCGACCCGATCTCCCGAGAAACTGATAATTGTGGTGGTTCGCCCATGAAAATTGCCGTCCGCCACGACGATGTTGGCGAGTCCCGGCGACACCTTCTTGACGCGATACCCCCAGGCACGGGCGACCTTGATTCCGGTTTCCACCGCCTCCGCTCCGGTGTTCATCGGAATCACCATGTCTTTATTCGCCAGCGTGGCGAGCGCGTCCACAAACGGCCCGAGTTGGTCGTTATAGAACGCTCGGCTCGTGAGGGTGACGCGGCCGAGCTGAGCGGTGGCTGCCTCGATCAGCGCAGGATGCCGATGGCCGAAGTTGACCGCGGAGTAGGCCGCGAGGCAGTCGAGGTAGTTGCGGCCGGCGACATCCGTAACCCAGGCGCCCTCGCCGGATACGATCACAACCTCCAGCGGGTGGTAGGTGTGGGCGCTGTGGGCCTCTTCCAACGCGATCAACGAGGCGGCGGTGACCACACCGCGCTCAGGAGGGTGCTCTGCCGCACTGCCCGGCACGGTGTCTGGCACTGTACCGGTCACTGTACCCACACCGCGGATCATCGCCGGAGCTCCAGCGTGCAGCACTTCACTCCGCCACCGCCGCGCAACAACTCGGATAGGTCCACGCCAATCGGGTTGAATCCGCGCTCGCGCAGCTGGCGTTCGAAGTCGACCGCACGGTCGGCGATCACCACGTTGTAACCGTCGCTGAAGGAGTTGAGGCCGAGCACGGCGGCATCCGTTTCCGTCACGATGACGGCGTCGGGGTAGCGTCTTTCGAGCGCGGCAAGTCCCGCGGCATCAAATGCACTCGGCAGGTAGGCGATGGTGCTGTCATCAAGCACCGCAATGGCGGTATCGAGATGGTAGAAACTCGGGTTCACAAGGTTGAGGGTTACCACCTCCCGCCCAAAGATTTCAGCGACCTCCCGGTGGCTGTCGGAGGCACTTCGAAACCCGGTGCCGGCAAGAATCGTGTCACCGACCAGCAAGAAGTCCCCCTCGCCCTCGTTGGTGTTCTGCGGCACGCGCACATCGAAGTCGTTGTCGCGAAACCAGTCCATATAGGCAGGCCCCTCGGGTTGCCGTTCCGCATGCGTAAAGCGTGCGCCATAGGCCGTGTTGTCGATCACGAACCCGCCGTTTGCCGCGTAGACCATGTCGGGCAACCCCGCGATCGAATCCACCAGGTGCACCTGCATCCCTAGCTTTTGGTAGGTGCGGTACAACTGCTCCCACTGCGCTACGGCCAGGGAGGTGTCAGTGGGGATCTGCGGGTGCATCCACGGGTTGATGCGGTAGCTCACCGTGAAGTGGTTCGGGCGACACATCAAAATGGTGCGAGGGATAGCCGAGCGCACAGAGGTATTCTCGGGCGAAAGCTGCGGAACGGTAGTCGACACGAAGGTCTCCTTCACAGTCGAGGGGAAAACGGGGCAGGCGACTCGCATCGTTCTCCAGTGCGCGCCGCACTCGTGTCCCCGTAAAACCAGTGTGTCACGCACACTTCCGAAGATATTCACCGACGGGCGCAGTATTTCGCCGGAGATACCAATTGCAGCGCAATTATTCACCTAGGCTGACCGAGTGGATAATCTCGACGCAAGCATCATCGACCACCTTCGCCAGAATGCTCGCGCCGGTTACGGCGAGATCGGCGCTCTCATTGGCCTCTCGGCCTCCGCGGTCAAACGCCGAGTTGACCGCCTCGTAGCCGACAAGGTGATCCGCGGCTTCACCGTGCAGGTCGACCCCGCCGTAGAAGGGCTCTCCACCGAGGCCTACGTCGAGCTGTTTTGCCGCGGCACCGTAGCTCCAGAAGAGTTGCGCCGAATCCTGTCGGGGATTCCCGAGGTGGTGGATGCCGGCACCGTCACGGGCTCTGCCGACGCCATCGTGCACATGCGCTCCAGAGACATCCCGTCATTGGAGCTGGCCCTAGAACGGGTACGGATCGCCCCGAACGTTGACCACACCCGCAGCGCGATCGTACTGTCACGCCTCATTACTGCGAAGCACTACTAGCCCGCCGAAAACAAGAGTGCCCCGTCAGAGAAACACAACATCTGACGGGACGCTCGTGATACTAGCCCCGTGCCGCTGGCAACAGAGACAGCACGCGTTCACCCCACTGTCCCGGGACTAGCTTGGTTAGCTGTGCCAGCTTGGTTAGCTGTGCTGGTTGGATACGTCTCCGCGCCACTGGCCGGTTGCGCTTTGCTCGCTCTCGATGAACTTCTTGAAATTCTTTAAGTCGGCCTTGATCGCGTGATCATCTATGCCGAATACGGCACCGACCTTCTCGAGAAATCCCTCGGCTTTCCAATCCAGTTGCACGGTCACCCGGGAGGTATCGTCGCTGAGACGGTGGAAGGTAACGACTCCGGCGTGATCTTCCTCGCCTCCGGTGCTGTTCCAGGCCACACGCTCATCCGGATGCTGCTCGGTAATGACCGCATCGAATTCACGAACAGCACCGGCTATTTTCACGGTCCAACGGGTATGCGTGTCGTCAATCTGCTTGATCGATTCGACGAAGCTCAAAAATTTGGGGAAAGTTTCGAATTGCGTCCACTGGTTGTAGGCGACGGATACGGGAACGTCCACATCGATTGCCTCAATAACCTGCGTCATGTTGCTCTCCTTTGATCGGGTGTGAAAAACGGGCAAGGAACTACTTTCGGACGGCACGCTTGCGCGGCCGTTGGTTTTCGGCGTTGACCATCCAGGCGTATTGCTCGAGTGATTCGATCACCGTGTGCAGAATGTCGGCGGTGGTGGGGTCTTCCTCGTCCACCGCATCGTGCACGTCGCGGGCCGTTTTCACGGTCGCCTCGAGCCGCTCGGTGATGAAGTTCACGACATCGGCCGTGTCCACCTCATCGGCGGGATATTTGGCGAGGGATGTTGTGGCAGTGACGGTTTCGCTGCGACCATCCGGCATCCCGTGCAGGGCACGCATGCGCTCCGCCACCTCGTCGGAAAATTCGCGGGCGCTGTCAATGATTTCGTCGAGCTGAAGATGGAGATCCCGAAAGTTCTTGCCGACGACGCTCCAGTGGGCTTGCTTGCCCTGCAGGTGAAGCTCGATGAGATCGACCAAAACTTTCTGGAGGTTATCTTCGAGTGTTTGTGAGGCTTTCATGCCGGATCCTTTCGGTCAGAATTGCGACTCCCGGCACCAAATCAAACAAACGTGCGTAAATGCCGAGTGTGGGGGCGTTGGCCTCGTTCGCCGCCCGCGTAACAGTGCACCCGCCATGCCCCGCAGGCGACAGAATAAAGAAATGACTCTGTCTGCCACTTCTGCCCGTACACTCCCCATCCTCGATCTATCTCGACTGGATGCGTCAGCCGAGGAAGCCGAGGCATTTCGCACCGAATTGCGCGAAGCCACCCACGAATACGGTTTTTTCTACCTCACCGGTCACGGTGTGGCACCGGAACTCCTCGACCGCGTCATCCGCACCGCCCGCGCCTTCTTCGCCCTTCCTGAGGCAGAGAAGATGGCGATCGAAAACCTCAAGAGCCCCCATTTTCGCGGCTACACCCGCGTTGGTGGCGAACTCACACAGGGAACCGTTGACTGGCGCGAACAAATCGATATCGGACCGGAGCGCGACGCCATAGCCGCAGGCCCTGATGTTGCCGACTACTTCTGCCTCGAAGGCCCCAACCTATGGCCGGAGAACCTGCCGGAATTGCGCACAGACATCACCGAATGGCACGAGGAACTCAGCGCGGTTGCGCTGCGGTTAATGCAGACTTGGGCTACTTCCCTCGGAGCCGATGAGCACGTGTTTGACGCCGCCTTCGCCGAGAAGCCGTCGACCCTGATCAAGATTGTGCGCTACCCCGGCAAATCCGATCCGACCCCCCGCCAGGGGGTCGGAGCGCACAAGGATTCCGGCGTACTTACCCTGCTGTTTGTGGAGCCGGGCAAGGGTGGTTTGCAGGTGGAGAAAGATGGCGAGTGGATCGATGCACCGCCGGTTGAAGGTGCGTTTGTGGTGAACATCGGCGAACTGCTCGAAGTCGCTACCGACGGCTATCTCAAGGCAACGGTGCACCGGGTAATTTCCCCGCTCATCGGCACCGACCGCATCTCAATCCCGTTCTTCTACAGCCCGGCGCTCGACGCCACGATTCCCGTGCTGGAGCTGCCGGCGGAATTACACGCTCCCGGCATCACCGTCGACCCCGAGAACCCAATCTTCACCACCTACGGAGAGAACGTGCTCAAGAGTCGCCTGCGTGCGCACCCGGATGTCGCCGCCATCCATCATCCCGAACTGGTGAACTAACCCGGGGATCTGGCTGGGAGTTCACCCGGCTAGTGCGCGTGAAAATACCGGAACTCCGGCGTTTCTGCCTGTACAGGGGAGCCTCACCTTCGTAGCGGCGGCCAGCCAGAAGTACTTCGATCGGGGAATGGCCCGCACCAATTCCCTGAGACTCGAGACAAACGATTCCCGCCCGGACACCTCTGCTCAGCGCCTGAATTGGCTGCGCGCAGGGGTGCTCGGCGCGAACGACGGCATCGTCTCCGTAGCGGCAATAGCCGTTGGAGTGGCGGGGGTAACTACGGCGTCCGGACCTATCTTTACGGCCGGTATCGCCGCCCTTATCGGGGGAGCAATCTCGATGGCCCTGGGCGAATATGTTTCGGTGAGCGGCCAACGAGACGGCGAGCGGGCTCAGATCGCACGAGTCAAGGCGCGCGGCGCGGGCGCTACTCACGCTGAAACCGACGGGGCTTCCACTGAAACAGTTGGCGCCGGTGATGCCGGTCCGCTCGAATCGGATTCCGGCGATGTGGTGAGCCCCTGGCACGCCGCCTTCGCCTCGGCCGGTGCGTTTCTGGTCGGTGGAGTCGTCCCGCTGCTTGCCATTCTGTTGCCCCCGGAACACGTGCGCGTACCGGTGACCTTCTCTGTCGTGCTCATTGCGCTGGCTGCCACGGGGGTTGTCGGGGCCCATCTCGGGGGAGGAAGTCGAATTCGCGCTGCAGTCCGCGTGGTGATCGGCGGAGCTCTAGCGCTTGCCGCCACCTTCACTATTGGAGCGTTCCTCGGAACCTCCGGGGTGCTGTGAGCCGGGGGAGTTCCTAGCCCCCTCCCACCTACGAGCTAGTCGCCACAGTAAAACTGAAACATCGTCGACCACGGTTTGGTCATTTCCGTACGTTCTAGCTTGGAGAACCATGTCCGCTTCAACATCCACTCGCACCCCCTCGACTGCAGCGCCCACGGTTCCCGCGGTGGAATTACAAAATCGCCGGGTCGCTGTCGGCATTGGACTTGCCACCACCTCCGCCATCCACCTGCTCGACCTCCCGGGCAAGCTGAAAGAAACGCCCTACCTCGGCGCGGCATACATCGTGCTCATCATCGCCTCCCTCGTGATCATGGAACGACTGTTCGTGGTGGCGAGTCGCCGCGACTTCATCGCCGCCGCCATCCTCGGGGTAGCCGTGCTCGCAGCCTTCGTGATCAACCGCACAGTTGGCATGCCCGGTGCAACCGACGACATCGGCAACTGGCTCGAGCCGCTCGGGCTTCTCTCTCTCGCCGTGGAATCCTTCGTGGTCTGGCAGGCCAGTGCGGCCGTAGCCACGATGACGCGCCGGGTCGCCGCCTAAGCCTGCACTTGGGCGATCGCCCCAGCTGAACGATCGCCCTAGCTGAGCTCGAGTTGAGCAGTCTGATTGGGATTGCCAAAACGGTGGGCGGTGATGCTGATGGACTGCTCCCGCAAAAAGGGCAGCAGTTCGATGCGGCCTTCGGTGGTGACCGGTTGCGAGTAAATTGCCACATCCGCACTTCCCGAGAGGGCCTCGGCCAGAGCTGGGGCAGAACCACCGACGAGCCGGATGCGGGTGGGCCGGGACGCCTGATTGCGAAGTCGCACTGCGAACGCCGCATCCGTCTCCACAACCACCTCGGTGACCGCGACCGGTGAACCGTCACTCCGGAACAGCACCATTAGCCCGGCGTGCACGGGCAGGGCGGAGCTAATGGCCACCGTCGCGGAGGTGAGAGATGCTGCAGCGAGCAGCCGCACGAGTTGTGACGCCGAAGACCCCTCCGACAGTCGGAGGGTGATCTCGGCCGGCCGATAGCGCAACACATTGCGCTCCACATCCAGCTTCGACACGTCCCGCGCTCGGGAAAATTCTGCCGACCAGGCTAGGTGGTCACTGAGCGCGGCCGTACGCACCCGATCAAACTCGAGATATTTCATGCCCGGTTGGGCGGCCTCAATTAGCGCCGTAACCCGCTCGCTGAGACCGGTGAGCGACACCGAACTCTGTGGTTCAGTGAACAGCGGTTCGATGTCGCCGAGGGCAAAGAGGTAGTTGGGGCCACCGGCCTTGGCCCCCGGCCCGACCGCCGACCGTTTCCACCCACCAAACGGCTGACGGCGTACGATCGCGCCGGTAATCGAGCGATTGACGTAGAGATTTCCGGCTTCCACGGTGTCGAGCCAATATGCGATCTCGGCGCTGTCAAGGGAATGGATGCCCGCGGTGAGACCGAATTCGGTCGCATTTTGTAAGGCCACCGCCTCCGCGAGGGTCGCCGCCCGCATGATTCCCAACACCGGGCCGAAAAATTCGGTCTGGTGAAAAGTGCTCCCCGCGACTACCCCTGCGCGCAGCCCGGGCGAGAACAAGCGCCCGGAGTCATCTAATTGCTCCGGCTCAACCAACCAACGTTCACCCTCGGCGAGCTCGGTCAACGCCCACAGCAGCTTGCCGACAGCCGGTTCAATAATCGGGCCAACTTGGGTGCGCGCATCGCTGGACCAGCCGACCTGTATCGAGCGCACGGCATCGACAAGCTGGCGCTCGAAGCGCGGCGAATCTGCTACCGACCCGACCAGAATCAGCAGTGAGGCGGCAGAACATTTCTGGCCGGCATGGCCGAAGGCACTTTTCACGACGTCCGCTACGGCAAGGTCGAGGTCTGCCCCGGGAGTTACGACAATCGCGTTCTTGCCGCTGGTTTCAGCCAGCAGCGGCAACTCGGCATCCCAACTGCGAAACAGCTCCGCGGTATGCCAACCGCCGGTGAGAATCACCCGATCGACCCGGGGATGCGAAATGAGCTGGGGACCCCGATCATCCTCGGCAAGATTGACCAATTGCAGCAGCTCGCGGGGCACGCCACCGTTCCAGAGCGCAGCGGTGAGAACGGCCGCGCAACGCGCAGCCTGCGGGGCCGGCTTCATAATCACGGCGGATCCGGATGCCAGCGCCGCAAGAATCCCGCCAGCCGCGATGGCCACCGGGAAATTCCACGGCGGAACCACCACGATCAACGCCGACGGTACGAAGTTAGCCAGAGGCAACTGGTCGAGCGCGGGCGCGAGATCGGCATAAAACCCGGCAAAATCAACGGCCTCACTTACCTCGGTGTCTGCCTCGGCAAGTGTCTTTCCGGTCTCGGAAACCATCACCTCGATCAGCTCGGCCCGCACGCTCTCTATCGAACGTGCCGCCGAACGAACGACATCGGCGCGCTCCGCGGCGGGGCGCCTCCCCCAGAGAACACCCGCCGCGTGGGTATCATCGATAATTTTCTCGACCACGTCTGCGGCGGTGATGATGGACCGGCTAGCCAGTTCCATCCCGAGAGTGCTGTCAACCGACCGCTGCAGAATCTGGCGGGCCCAAGCCCGGTTGGCGGCGATGGCGGGATCGGTGTCCGGTGCATTTCGAAATCGCGCATCGGTCGACGACGCATCGCCTGACAGCGCAACGTGCTTTCTGGAGGCTGAGGCGTGCCGATCCTGCACGCGGTGGGTGGACAAAAACTCGTCATCGAGTTGCGAAAGCGCCACCAGAAAGCGCTCAGACTCCCGATCAAACACGGCCTCAGAGCTAGCCAGTTCAAAAATTCCGGAGAGAAAATTCTCAGGGCTGGCATTTTCTTCGAGCCGACGAATGAGATAAGAAATCGCGGAATCGAATTCGCCCGGATGGACCACCGGGGTGTACAGCCGCAACGCGCCCACGTCTTTTGCCACCGCCGTGGCCTGCTCCGTAGCCATCCCCAACAGCATCTCGAATTCAACCCGATCGGCGACCCCGCGATGCTGAATCAGGTGCCAGGCGAAGGCGAGGTCAAAGAGGTTATGGCCGGCAATTCCAATGCGCACGGCTTCGGTGTGCTCGGCTGTCAGCGCCCAGTTGAGCACCCGTTTGTAGTTTGCGTCGGTCTCGCATTTGGTGGAAAACGGCGCCATCGGCCACCCGTGCAGTGTGGCATCCACGTGTTCCATCGCCAGATTGGCGCCCTTCACAATGCGCACCTTGATGGCCGAACCGCCAGCTGCCCGGCGATCCGTAGCCCAGGTGGTGAGCCGTTGCAGCGCACCGAGGGCATCGGGAAGGTAGGCCTGCAGCACGATGCCCGCCTCAAGCCCGGCAAGCTCGGGGGTGTCGAGAATGCGGGTGAATACAGCGATGGTCAAGTCGAGGTCGCGAAATTCCTCCATGTCGAGGTTGATGAACTTTGCCCGCGGAGTGTCTGTCGCTTCGGGGCGGGCGGCGGCGGAAGGGGTGTCAGCGGAAAGGGTGTCGCCGGTGCCGGGCGCGTCGACTCGCGCGGCGAGCTGATATAGCGGCAACAGGCGCACCGCGATGCGCTCGACAGTCTCGTCAAAAGCCCACATCGAGAGTTGGCTGGCCACAGCCGAGACTTTGATCGAGACGTAGTCGACGTCGTCGCGCAGCAGCAATTCGCGTGTTCCGGCCAAGCGACGGTCGGCCTCCGCGTCTCCCAACACCGCTTCGCCCAGAAGATTGAGGTTCAGTTTTGCGCCGTTCGCCGTGAGGGCTGCGATCGAGCGGTCGAGGCGCTTGGGGGTGGCATCCAAAATCAGGTGACTGACCATCCGGCGCAGAGCGAAGCGGGCGATCGGCACAATCGGCCAGGGGGCGATCAACGCGAAACCACCGCCGAAGACCACGGCCAAGCGAAGGTACCAGGGCAGAAACGCCGGTACCGATCGCGAAAGCTGCTCGAAGTTACGCGCGGCAACCCGCAGATCTTCGGGCCGCACAACGCGGTCGACAAAACCGAGCGCGAAGTCGAGTCCGCGGGCGTCCCGCAGCAGCCCGGCGAGACGTTCGGCGGATCGATCCCGCGGCACGTCTGAACTCTCGTTCAGCCAGCGCCGTACTGTGCTAACGGTGTCGGCCGCGATGGTGGGTGGGCGCGTCGAAGCACGGGACAGATCGGGGAGCATATCTTCGAGAGTATCCCGCTCCCGGTTCTTAGCGATGGCCAAAATTTTGTGGTCGAGCGCCGGGAAATTAGGCTCAGCTCAGTGGCCGCGGTGATCCTGAATGCTGAGGCGCGGCCCGAAGCGGGGTTTAGCGAAACCACTCACCTCGATCAACCGCATCACCCGCTGGCGCTGCCCGCGCCACGGCTCCAGTAACTCAGCCAGACCGTCGTCGTCGACCGGTTTTCCGATCAGCGCCCACCCCACCAGCGCCGGCAAATGGTAGTCGCCGAAACTCACCGAGTCGGGGTCGCCGTGCGCGCGTTGGGTGGTCTCGGCGGCTGTCCAAATTCCAATACCGGGAAGAGAACGCAGCCTGCCCGTGATCTCTACGCTTCCGCGCCCCAGGACAAGGGTACGTTCCAGAGAGCTGGCAACGGATGCAGCCGCGAGCACCGTGCGCGATCGCTGCGGGTCAACGCCGGCCGCGTGCCACTCCCACGACGGAATAAGCCGCCACGTTGCGGGCGCGGGAAAGACGCGGAGTTCGATCGGCGCGGGGCCGGGTGCCACCTCACCGTGCGCCATGATCAGCTGGCGCCAGGCCCGCCGAGCCTCCTTCCCGGTGACCTTCTGCTCCAGGATTGCGGCCAACATCATTTCAAACACAAGGTTGGTACGCAGCAATCGCAGGCCCGGATATCGACGGCGTGTTTGCTCTAGAAAAGCGTTCTGGCTCACGTCGAAATCGGTGGTCTCGTCACCGGAGCCGAGGAGCTCGGGGACACCGGCGATGGCCCACTCCGCGCCGTCCCCCCAGGCAATGGCGGTAATCCCCTCGGCCACGGAGTCCAAATGGAGGGTTGCGGTTCCTCCCGGGGTGCGCAGGGTGCGCCAGACGCCGGAGCCCTCCCAGCGCATTGTTGGATCGCCCGGGCCACGGCCCAGGGGTCGCAGGGTTTGCCGAAGCGATACCGGTACCTTCGGGCACCAGCGGGTGGTGATGGGGGCAGCCATAAATCCAGTCTGCACCGCGAGCCCGACACTGGCGCCAAGCGATGCCGAGACGTCGCACGATTACTGGCAGTCGCGCGACGGCACGCTCTGGCGGGCCCCCAGCGGCCGCCAATGCGGACAGGATCTCAACATGTGAATAAGCTGGATTGGTGACAATTTCCAAGGTTGTGCTCTTTTACGCGTTCACTCCCCTCGCGGATCCGCACGCCATTCGGCTCTGGCAGCGAACACTCTGCGAATCTCTGGGCCTGCGCGGGCGCATCCTGATCTCTCGCGACGGCATCAACGGAACGGTCGGCGGCGAGATGGGTGCGGTAAAAAAATACCTGCGGACCACGAAAGAACACGCCGCATTTGCCGCCATGCCGATCAAATGGAGCGCGGGCACCGGCCACGACTTTCCGCGCCTAATCGTAAAAGTGCGCCGTGAATTGGTGAGCTTTGGCGCCCCCGACTCGCTCATCGTTGACAGCTCCGGCGTGGTGGGTGGGGGAACGCGCATCACCCCGGATGCCCTACACGAACTGGTAGCAAGCACCGATGTCACCTTCTTCGACGGCCGCAACCGCATCGAGGCCGCTATCGGCAAGTTCGCGGGAGCGATCGTTCCGGATGTCGGCGACACCCGCGACTTCGTAGCCGAACTCGACAGCGGTCGCTACGACCACCTCAAGAACAGTGCCATCGTTACTTATTGCACCGGCGGAATTCGGTGTGAGGTTCTCAGCGCTTTGATGATTGATCGCGGTTTCGCCGAGGTCTACCAACTCGAGGGTGGGATCGCCAGCTACGGTCAGCGCTATGGTGACGACGGCCTCTGGAACGGCTCACTCTATGTTTTCGATGAACGTATCTCGATCGATTTCTCCGAGCACGCCGTCGTCATCGGTCGCTGCTTCCAGTGTGGCTCAGCTAGCAATCATGTAGAGAACTGCGCGGAACCGCGTTGTCGGCAACAGGTGGTGGCCTGTTCTCACCACCGCGTTGAGGCCGGGTGCGCCGAGCACAGCACTTCCGAACTCGGTGCTTCCGAACGCAGCGGCGCACTCGCTCTCTCCTGAGCGACGGCCCACGCCGCGCGCGTGACCACCTACTGAACCGCGTGCCCCAGGTTGAGTTGCGATTCGCGGGCGGCCAGCCCCTACCGGGATGATGGTGTCATGAGCATTGGTATTCTCACCAGCGGTGGAGACTGTCCCGGATTGAACGCCGTCATTCGTGGCGCGGTTCTCAAGGGAACGAAAATTTACAACCAGGAAATCGTCGGATTTCGCGACGGCTGGCGCGGGGTAGTTCAGGGCGACATCATGCCGCTGACCCGCCGAGAAATTCAGGGCATTTCCAAGCAGGGTGGCACCATCCTCGGCACCTCCCGTACCAATCCCTTCGACGCCGGAGGCGGCGCGGATGTCGTGCGCGAAAACATGCTGCGTCTTGGCATCACCTCGATCATCGCCATTGGCGGCGAGGGCACATTGGCCGCAGCCAAGCGACTGTCGGACGCCGGCATCAACATCGTTGGCGTTCCGAAGACGGTCGACAATGACCTGTCGGCCCCTGACTACACCTTCGGTTTCGACACCGCCACGCAGATTGCCACCGAGGCGATGGACCGCCTGCGCACCACCGGGGATTCCCACGGCCGCTGCATGGTCGCCGAGGTAATGGGCCGCCACGTTGGGTGGATCGCGCTGCACTCCGGGATGGCCGCGGGCGCACACGTAATTTTGATTCCCGAGCAGCGCACGAGCCTCGACCAGATCTGCACCTGGGTGCAGGCGGTGAAGGATCGCGGTCGCGCTCCGCTCGTGGTTGTTGCCGAGGGCTTTACCCTCGACACCATCGACGTCGCCACTTTCGAGCGCGGGCTCGACGCCTTCGGTCGCCCCCGCATGGGGGGAATTGGTGAACTTTTGGCACCGATCATCGAGGAGAAAACAGGAATCGAAACCCGCGCTACCACCCTCGGCCACATTCAACGGGGCGGGACCCCCACCGCCTACGACCGCGTGCTCGCCACCCGCTACGGGATGGCCGCCGTCGACGCCGTGATGCACGAGCGCTGGGGACGGATGGTGTCGCTCAGCGGCACCACGATTACCCATGTGGCGTTCGAGGATGCCCTCGGCAAACTCAACACCGTCCCACAGTCACGCTACGATGAAGCCGCGATTCTGTTCGGTTGATCTCCCCGGCCCGGTTCTGCGATTCAGCAGTGCTAACCAGCAGTGCTAACCAGCAGCGGTAATCAGCAGTGCTAACCAGCAGTGCTAACCAGCAGCGGTGGCGGAAGCTGCGGCCTTTGCGGCGGCGGGGAGTGCCGCCAGAATGCGGTTCACAGCGGTGTCATCGTGGGCGGCAGACACAAACCAGGATTCGAACACCGACGGCGGCAGCGAAACCCCGGCATCGAGCATTGAGTGAAAGAACGGGCGGTAGCGGAAGCTCTCCTGCGTTTTCACCTGCGCGTAATTGCGTGGCACGGTCGACATAAACGCGAACGAAAACAGGTTGCCCGCACGCTGCACGGAGTGCTCGACTCCCTCCGCCGCAAACGCGAGCGACACCTCGTTGGAAAGCAGCGCGGCAAGCTCGTCGATTCGGCTATAGATGGTGGCATCCGCTAATTTCAAAGTTGCGATGCCTGCGGCAACCGCCACCGGATTTCCGCTGAGCGTTCCTGCCTGATACACCGGGCCGAGCGGCGCGAGCATGTCCATCACATCGGCGCGCCCACCCAGAGCAGCCAGGGGCAATCCGCCGCCGACGATCTTTCCGAACGCGATGAGATCCGGTGTCCACCCGAGGCCGTCGGCCACTGTTCCCGCGGCCTCCAACCCCCACCAGCCGGCTGCGCCGACCCGGAATCCGGTGAGGACCTCGTCGAGGATAAGCAACGACCCGTTCTGGTGGGCAATGCCCGCCAGCTCTCGGTTGAAGCCGGCATTCGGTGCCACAACACCCATGTTGGCGGCGGCGGCCTCCACGATGATTGCGGCGATGTTCGGCCCGTGTTCGGCGAACATCGCGTGCACCGCGGCAAGGTCGTTGTAGGGCAGCACAAGGGTCTGTGCGGCGGTCGCCGCGGTCACCCCCGCTGAGCCCGGGAGTGACAGCGTGGCCAGCCCCGACCCGGCTTCGGCGAGGAGGCCGTCAGAGTGCCCGTGGTAATGGCCGGCAAATTTCACCAGCAGATCGCGACCCGTGAACCCTCGCGCCAAACGAATAGCCGTCATCGTGGCCTCGGTGCCGGTCGACACCATGCGAATTTTCTCGATCGGGGCGGCGGCAGGATGAGCGCCATCCGCGGGCACCGAAACTCGCGCCCGCACCAGTTCAGCGAGTTCCGTCTCCGCCGGAGTGGATGCCCCGAAACTCAACCCGCGGCCGACAGCAGCCCGCACGGCGTCAACAACCTGAGGGTGGGAGTGCCCAAGTAGGGCGGGACCCCACGAGCAGATTAGGTCGACGAACTGCCGACCTTCGGCATCGGTGATGTACGGGCCTTGAGCCGAAACCATGAACCGTGGCGTACCACCCACCGATCCGAAGGCACGTACCGGTGAGTTGACCCCGCCCGGTATCGACTTTTTTGCGCGGTCAAAATACTCGGCATTGGTGAGGAGCGTAGCTGTGGTCATGGTGGGTCCATCCGCTTGCATGCGCCTTGCGGCATATATTGGGTTGTTAGTTCGTGTTGCGAAACCAGTGGGCGGCTTCAACTGCCCAGTAGCTGAGAATGGCATCGGCGCCCGCTCGTTTGATGCTGGTCAATGATTCTTCGATGGCTCGCCGCCGGTCAATCCAACCGAGCTCTGCTGCCGCTTCAATCATCGAATACTCACCGGACACCTGATATGCCCAAACGGGAATATTTGAGATTTGAGCCACCTGAGATACCAGATCAAGGTAGCTCATGGCTGGTTTCACCATGACGACGTCGGCGCCCTCAGCAATGTCCAACAGCACCTCGCGTACACCCTCCCGGCCGTTCCCGGCATCGAGTTGATACGCGCGACGGTCGCCGGTAAGGGTGGATTGCACGGCCTCGCGAAACGGCCCGTAGAACGCCGAGGCGTATTTAGCTGAGTAGGCCAGAATCGCCGTGTCGGTGAAGGACTCGGCGTCGAGAACCTCGCGCACCGCGGCCACCTGGCCATCCATCATCCCGCTCAATCCCAGGAGCTGCGATCCGGATGCCGCCTGTACGAGTGCCATCTCCCGATAGCGCACGAGCGTGGCATCGTTATCAACGCGTCCGTTGGAATCGAGCACACCGCAATGACCGTGATCGGTGAATTCGTCGAGGCACAGGTCGGTTTGCACGACCAGCGCATCTCCCACCTCGGCCACCGCAATGCGGGTGGCCAAATTGAGAATTCCGTCACGGTCGGTGGCACCCGAACCGGTGGCATCTTTGTGCTCGGGCACACCGAAGAGCATCACACCACCAATACCCACCGCAGCGGCCTCTGCCAGGGCCACACGAAATGATTCCAGCGAGTGCTGAACCACACCGGGCATGGAGGAGATGGGGGTGGGATCGGCTCCACCACCCTCACGAATAAACATAGGCAAAATTAGCTGCCGCGGTGCGACAGAAGTCTCTGAAACCAGACGCCGCATGGCGGGAGTTGCCCGTAACCGTCGGGGACGAAGGATCGGGGCGAGAGTCGCCGGCAGCGCCGCCTCAGCCACGATGCTGCTCGCGATGTCGAGCCGGGTGTGGGGTTTCAGTGAGCTCCTCGACGTACTCCACGAGCGACTCAATCAGCGACTCCGCCGAGCGTTGGTCGGCGATGATGTGCACCACGAGGCCCGCGGCCCGAGCGTCGAAGGCCGTTCGGGGCCCGATGCAGGCCACGATGGTGTCCGGCGGCAGGGGAGAAAGCTGCTGGGAGACCTGACGAGCCACGCTTCCAGAGGTAACCAAAATGGCTCGAACACGACCCGAGGCCACGTCGGCCATGATGTGCTCGGCAATCGGCACACCGACCGTGCGGTAGGCGGCGACAAAGCGCGCGTCAAAGCCCAGACGACTCAGACCGGCGACCAGGGTTGGTTCGGCAATCTCGGATTGCGGGATGAGTACGCGGCCAGCTACCTCGCTATGCGGCCACTCCTTCACCAGCCCCCGTGCCGAGTTATCGCCCTCGGGCACGAAATCGACGGTGTACCCGGCAAGGGTGAGGGCCGCGGCCGTGGTCTCGCCAACCGCGGCGATTTTGGTGGTCGACGGAATTTTAGTGCGATGGCTCACCAGCACATCCACCGTGGTGGCACTGGTGACCACGAGCCACTCAAACTGGCCGTCTTCTAACTCATGCAACGCGTTCGATAAGTCGGAGGAGTTTTCGGCGCTCGCGAAGTTGATCAACGGGGCAATCACCGGAAGTGCGGCGTGTGCGCGCAGGCTTGCCGCAACATTGTCACCCCATTTGCCGCCGCGGGGAACCAGTACGCGCCAGCCATCAAGTGCCTTGCTTGTGGATTGGGTCACGAACTGGACCCTAGCGGAACCAGTGCCGCCGCCCCGAGTTGCAGCAGTTCGTGCGCAACCTGTGACGCGACGGTCTCGGCCGGCTTGGGGTAGTCAGCCACATAGATGGCATGCGAGGCGGTGAGGGCAGAACTGCCGTCGGCGCTGTAGACGCGGGCAGAGAGGAAGATGAGTCCATCGTCGATCATGGCGTGGGCACCGATCGGGGCGGAGCATCCGGCCTCCAAGAGGCGAAGCACTTCCCGTTCGGCACTAACCATGGTGCGAGTGGGCCCGTGATTGACTGACGCAACCGCGAGGGCCAGGACGCGTTCCGGGTTTTCGCGGGTTTCGATGGCGAGGCATCCCTGACCCGGTGCGGTTGGCCACCCGTCGAGACCGCAAAACTCGGTGACGGCGTCGAGGCGACCGAGACGGCCGAGGCCAGCGGCGGCGAGAACGACCGCGTCGAGTTCCCCGGAGGCCACCTTGCCCAAGCGAGTGTCAACGTTGCCGCGAATATCGACAACGTCGAGATCGGGCCGCCGCGCGCGGAGCTGCGCCATGCGGCGAGGTGATCCGGTTCCAACCCGCGCCCCCGCAGGCAGGGTGTCGAGGGTCAACCCGTCACGGGCACAGACCGCATCGCGAGCATCCGCGCGCTTCGGAGTGGCCGAGATTACCAGTCCCGGGGCGGATTGAGTTGGCAGGTCTTTTAACGAATGCACGACCACGTCGCAGCGGCCGTCGAGAAGCGCCTCGCGCAGCCCAATCGCAAACACGCCGGTGCCCCCGAGACTCGACAGCGGCTCTGTTGATCGGTCGCCCTCGGAGGTAATCGGTACCAGTTCGACTTCGAGACCGGATGCCTTCGCCAGCAGTTCGGCGATGGTGTGAGTTTGCGCCATCGCCAGTGCACTCGCGCGCGTTCCGATCCGAATTACGCTCACGGCTGCTGCCCCGCAACCGCCGGCTTAAAGCCGAGTCTCACGTTTTCACAGCAACCGGTGCGGCAGACGTCGTACCAGGGGCCGATGTCGGTCAGTGCCGGCCGGTCCTCCAGGGCAACCCCGTCGCGGCGCTCCAGCACTAGGTCAACAAGCCCGGTGACGTAAGCCGGATGAATTCCGGGAGTGGGCACTCGCACGGCCAGAATGCCAAATTTCTCCGCGGTCTCCATCGCCTCGGTGTCAAGGTCCCACTTGACTTCCATGTGGTCACTTACGAAACCGAGCGGCACGATCACGACAGCTTTAACGCCGGTGGGCGCGAGCTCGGTGATCTTGTCGTTGATGTCTGGGTCGAGCCAGGGCTGAGTGGGCGGGCCCGACCGGGATTGATAGACCAAGCTCCAGGCAAGCGGTGCGGTAGCTGGGGTGGCGGCCTCAGAAGTTGCGGCCTCAAACGTTGCGACCTCTGAACTGGCATCCGCTGCCGCAGTTGCCTGCGCGGCCACCACCACCTCGGCGACTGCCAGATGCTGCGCGGCATAGGCGCCATCGGGGCCGAAGTTTCGAAACGCCGGGCCACTCTTCTCGGCATCCGTCGACGGGATCGAGTGGGTCGAGAACAGAATGTGGGTGTCAGACAGGGGGATGCCCGCTGCCGCCACCTGCGCGAGGCCGTCACGGAGACCCTCGATGAAGGGCTGCACAAATCCGGGGTGATCAAAAAATTGCCGGATCTTGTCGATCTGAATTACGCCGTCGAGTCCGGTGTCGGTGAGGGCTGCGGCATAGTCTTCGCGGTACTGGCGGCAACCCGAATAGGAGCTGTACGCGCTGGTGCCGATGGCAATGAGCTTGGTAAAGCCACGCTCATTGGCTTCCAGCAGGGCCTCCCGAATGTACGGGTCCCAGTTGCGGTTGCCCCAGAGCACCGGCAGGTCGATGCCACGGCGTTCCAGTTCGGCCTCAAGAGCAATCTTGAGCGCGCGATTCTGCTCGTTGATCGGGCTGATACCACCAAACACGCGGTAGTGATGGGCAACGGTTTCTAGACGTTCTTCGGGGATGCCGCGACCGCGGGTCACATTACGCAAAAAGGGAATGACGTCGTCCTGGCCTTCCGGCCCGCCGAAGCTAGCCAGCAGAATGGCGTCGTAGGCGGTCGCCTCGGTGACGTGTGGGGCACCGGATGCCGCCGCGGGAGTCGCGGCCCGCACAAACTGTTCGGGTTCCGCCGGCGCCTCAGCGCCTTCCAGCTGTCCGTTGGTGATCGTCATGACAGCACCTCTACAATCTCGGCGGAGCTAATCCGACGGCCGGTGTAAAATGGAAGTTCTTCGCGCACGTGCAGTCGGGCATCCGTCTGGCGCAGGGCGCGCATCAGATCTACGAGGTCAACCAGTTCCGGTGCCTCGAGGGCCAGAATCCATTCGTAATCACCGAGGGCAAAAGATGCCACGGTATTGGCGAGCACCTGGCGGTAGGCAGACCCCTTGCGGCCATGATCGCCGAGCATCGCTTTGCGCTCATCCTCGGGAAGCAAATACCACTCATAGGAGCGCACGAAGGGGTAGACGGTGAGCCAGGTTTCCGCTTCCTTGCCCCGCATGAAGGCGGGCAGGTGGTTGCTGGAGAATTCCGCATCCCGGTGCACCCCCATGGCGTTCCAGGTAGGAAGAAGCGGCTGCAGTAGCGGGGATCGCCGCAGTGTGCGAAGTGCCCACTGCAGGTCTTCCGGGTTCGGTCCGTGTAACCAGAGCATGAGGTCGGCGTCGGAGCGCAAAGACGACACGTCGTAGATCCCTCGCAGCACTACGCCACGGGCTGCGACCGCCGCAATGGCCTCATCGAGTGCGATGACGACATTTGTCGTCTCGGCAGTGGCAGCGAAAGGCGCCAATGCCGATATGGGTGCCGGACGACGGAGAACTGACCAGAGGGTGTAGCCGAGGGGTGTGGGTGGGGCGATCGCGCTATCGGTCATGGTTCTATTCTCCCCCCGATTACCTCCGCCTAAGATCAGTCGCGACGGGCCACCGAGCCGATAACGACAGCACCAGCCAGCACCACAACCCCCGCCGTTGCGGCGATCCACGGCAGCGGATCGTCCTCAAACTTGGCACGAAGCCGTCTTGCCGCAATCAACAATTGTTTGGGAACATTCAGCTTGTCTTCAATAGCGTCAAGGGTCTCTTCCAGCTGGGCCCGAGTCTTGGCCACCCGCTGTTGAATTTCCGAGGTGCTGGTTTCGTCGCTCACTTGCCCATCCCCTTAATCGTGTCCAGGTCTTTCTTCACACTGTTGATGCTCGTTGTGGGCACCGGCGGAAGGCCCAGTTTGAGCCGGCGATACCCAACGAGCCCCACGAGGCCGGCGGCAATGATCAGCACAACGGCCACAAGTAACGCGGCTAGCCAGCCGGGCATCACGAGCGCAAGGGCTAGGACCGCCGAGGTAAGCAACACCCCTACCGCGAAAAGCAAGATGACCACGGCTCCGACAATGATGCCTGCGCCGATGCCGAGGGCCTTGAACTTGACGATCAATTCGGCTTTGAGCTGATCGATCTCCCCCTTTACCAGATCGGTAACCAGGGTCGGGATATCTCCGATCAGCGCGAACAGAGAACGTCGCGGTTTCGGCAGCTCGAGCCGTTCGGAAAATGATGATTCGGAGATGGCCTGCTCCTTGCTTCCTCGGTCGATTTTCTCGTCGATTCTTGCGTCGAAGTCTAAATCGAAGTGGAACGGTCGGTCGCTGAGCGAGGGTTCTCGTCTTTGTCCGTTGATTCTGAGGCCGGGACCTTACCAGCGGTTGAGGTGCTTGGGGTAGCCCCACGGGTTGCGCCTCGACCGACATCGCGATTGCCGCGCCCTCCCTGCGAAGGATCATTGGCAAATGCGGCGGCATTGCGGCGGCGGGGAGTTGAGCCGATCAATCGCTTAAGTAAAACACTCAGAAGGTCGACGACGAGCGGGGCCTGAGTACGAGCGGCATCTTCGACCGTGTGCATCTGGTTCTGAACCGAGCGGCTCTGCCATAACTTGCGCGCGGAGGCGGCGATCTGGTCGTAGCGTTTGCGTCCGGCGCGGCTACCGAGAACGTAGCCCGTGGCGAGGCCGGCAACGAGTATCAACTTTCCACGCATGGTGATTCCGATCCGTCAGCGCCCGTCGGGGGGCGCGCGTTAACTAGGTGGCGCTAAGCGTAGCCCGGGCCTGCTCGCCAGATCTGTAAGCAAATTCTCAGATTCTGCGCGACTGTGCCGAATAACCGCGGCCAATCCGGTACCCGATACCCGTTCGCCGACCTCGAGCACCGGATGCGAGGCATCCGATGCATCGGCGGGGGTTGACAGCTCGCCGGACTCTGTTTGGGCGCCGAAACCACCGGCAGCAACCACGCTGGGCGCGGCACGACGGGGACCCGCCCACGTCTGACGAGCAAACGCCACGACGCTTTCAGCGGGCAGCTTTACCCCCAAAAGCACTTCGGCATCCGCGCGGGCCTGCTCGCGCAGCACGTCATCCGAATCCGGCGCGGTTTCATACGAGAGGCGAAGTACTTGACGGTCTTCTGCGGCGTCGGCAAGCCACGCCCATTTCGCGGTGGCATGGGTGAGAGCTTTCGCCTGAACACCCACCGCCCCTGGGGCCACCAAGACTCCGGTGCCGCGAGGGGCCGAGGCAAGTTCCGCACAGCGCACCACGAGCGTGGCGAGGGTGATGTTGACACCGGAGCCGGGACCCAGCTCGGCCGCCACTACAACGTGGTCACCGTCGATTCGTTGACCGTCGCCCAGGGTGACCCCGGTGGGGTCCACTGCGGTAACGGTCGACCTCAGCAAAATGTCGGCGGCAGCGTTGACGCTGATCGAATCGGCCAGGGCATCGACGAGCCGAAAGACCCCGCCGGAAATTCCCTGCACAGCTGCTCCCGCCGGTGCCGCCTCCCGCAGCGTGAGTACCGCCGCGGCGAGAGAACCGCGACTGAGCACGGCGTCGCGCAGTCGCGGGGCCACCACATCCACATCGAGTTGATCGGGATGCACGGAATGGATGGCCCCTGCCACCGGGGTAACGAGGCGATCCAGCACCGCACGCCCCATCCGCTTGCGCACGAGAGAGCCGAGATTGCGCTCCCGTGCACCGACAAACCCGAGGAGCAAACCATCCAATTGGGCGCGTACGGCACCCACTAAACCAACGATCGCAATGACGTCTCGCGCCAACGGCACGGAGGGAATACCGAGGAGGCCGGCCTTGGGCAGCGGCAGGGCTTTTCCGGTGCGCGACAAGAGCCACGCGCCGGCGGCGGCCGGCGGCACAATGTCGTCGGAGAGTCCGAGCTCGGTAATGAGTGCCGCCACGGTGCCTCCGCGGGTAGCAAAGCTTTCGGCACCGGCATCTAGACGTATGCCGTCAACGGTATGTGAGGCGACCTTTCCGCCCAGGCGAGAAGATGCCTCCAGCAGCGTCACGCGCGCGCCGCCGTTCAGCAACTCGCGTGCGGTGACCAGCCCAGCCAACCCGCCGCCCACCACGATCACGTGCGGTATGCGGGGCTCGGGTGCTGACCGGTGCTCCGGAGTCATCGCCACGGCGCCCACCGCCGCCTGATCAGACAGCGCAGCGCCAACAGCTGCGACCCCGTCAGCGGGCAGCATGGACGAGCTCTACGATTCGGGTCAACACGGTCGGGTCGGTCTCCGGCGGTACTCCATGTCCGAGGTTGACCACGTGGGCGGGGGCAGTCTTACCTCGCTCCAGGATGGCTAACACGTGCGCCTCCAACACCGGCCAGGGGGCGGCGAGGAGCGCCGGATTGATGTTGCCCTGGACCGGAATGGTGCCGCCGAGGCGACGGATGCCCTCGTCGAGCGGAATTCGATCGTCGATGCCCACAACGTCTGCACCAATGTCGCGCATTGCGCCGAGGAGCTCACCGGTACCGACACCGAAGTGCACGACCGGTACTTCGAGATCATGCACGTACGAAATAGCCCGCTTCGACCACGGGGCGACATAGGCGGTGTAGTCGGCGAGCGAGAGGGAGCCCGCCCAGGAATCGAAGAGCTGGGCGGCGCTCGCCCCGGCAAGCATCTGCGCGCGAAGGAAGGCACCGGTGACATCCGCTGCCCACTCCATCAGGGCGGCCCAGGTGCCGGGCTCAGAGTGCATCAGGGTGCGTGCGCGGAGGTGATCTTTTGACGGACCACCCTCCACTAGGTAGGCGGCAAGGGTGAACGGGGCTCCGGCAAAACCGATAAGCGGGGTAGAGCCCAGTTGCGCCACGGTGCGGGCCACCCCCGCGGCGACTGGCGCGAGGGCATCCGGTTCCAACGGGCTCAGTGCCGCTACCTCTGCCATGGTGCGAATCGGCGCACCCATTACCGGGCCGCGACCCGGAACAATATCCACGTCCACCCCGGCAAGTTTCAGCGGCACCACAATGTCGCTGAAGAAAATACCGGCGTCGACCCCGTGGCGCCGCACCGGCTGCAGCGTGATCTCGCTCGACAGCTCCGGGTCGAGGCACGCATCGAGCATCGCGGTTCCCACTCGTAGCTCGCGGTATTCCGGAAGGGAACGCCCCGCCTGACGCATGAACCAAATCGGTGTGATCTCCGGACGCTCCCCGCGATACGCGCGAATCAGGGCGGATGCGGCGGTACGGCCGTCGACGAGCGGATGATCGGCAGGCAAATTCACTACTCCAGTCTGTCACGCAGCCCCAATACCGAGTTCCCGTTCCGCCGCCGTAACTCTCAAGCTGAATACCGCGGTGCGAAGACAAAGTGACCCGAGAGGTAGAATTGAACGGTGCTTCTGTGCCTCACCGCAAACCATAGGAATGCGAGCTTCGACCTTCTCGAGAAGCTCTCCTTTGGCGCGCCAACCGCCGCACAGGCCCTTGTTTCCGGCCAAACCGACATCGTTGGTGCCGTAGTTCTGGCCACCTGCAACCGGTTCGAGGCCTACCTCGAAGTCGAGAGCACGAACTCGCAGACCCCGGATGCCGCCATCGCCGCCATCCTTGAAGCGCTCGGCTCGGCCAGCACCCTCTCCCCCAGCGCCCTGAGTTCTTCGATCACGGTGCTTACCGGCGACCACGTCGTCGAGCACTTATTTTCCGTCTCTGCCGGTCTCGAATCCGTGGTGGTGGGCGAAGACGAAATTTCCGGCCAGGTGCGTCGAGCGCTCGAGCAGGCACGCCGATCGGGAACCACCTCCTCCGGGCTGGAACAGCTATTTCAGCGAGCGTCGACCACCTCCCGCTTCGTCAAATCGGCCACCGAGGTGGGCACCGCCGGTCGCTCCCTCGTGCGCCTCGCGCTCGAATTGGCCTCCAGCCGCGTCACCGACTGGGCAGACGCCCGGGTGCTCATGATCGGCACCGGGTCGTACGCGGGCGCATCCCTCGCCGCCCTGCGTGACCGCGGCGCCGAGAATGTCACCGTATTTTCCCCCTCGGGTCGCGCCCCCAAATTTGCTCTGAGTCACGGCATCCGATTCAGCACCGATCTGGTTGCTGCCATCGCGGCGAGCGACGTCATTGTCAGCTGCACGACCGTTACCGAGCACGTCATCACCACCGACCTCTTCCCGCGGGTCACCCGCACCTTGGTGATCGATCTCGGCCTGCCCCGCAACGTCGACCCGGCCGTGGGAGAGATCGAGGGCATTGAACTTCTCGATCTCGAGACAATCAGCCTGCACGCACCCCTGGAAGCCCTGAACGCCACGAGCAACGCACGCACCCTCGTGGGGCGTGCTGCGGCTGCCTTTAGTGCTGCCGAGGCCGAGCGGGTTCTCGCACCCGCCGTGGTGGCCCTGCGAAAACACGTGTTCGATCTGCTGGACAGCGAAATTGAGCGTGCTCAGTCTCGCGGCGATTCCAGCCCTCAAACCGAGGCTGCGCTGCGTCACCTCGCCGGAGTGCTGCTGCACACCCCCTCGGTGCGAGCACGAGAGCTCGCCCGCGCGGGTGAGGCCGAGTCCTTCACCACGGGGCTCCTCGCACTGTACGGAATCGCCGTCCCGGAGCCGGTGCCGTCGATTGCCACCCAGTCGATCGCGATGCTTCCGGATGCCGCCCGCGAACTCGGCTGATCCCGCCGACGCTCTTCAGCCGCTGCTCGAAGACACGCTGCTGCAGTGTGCGTCGGTTGAACGTCTGCTCGCCGACATCCGCTTGGCGAAGGGCGACGGCACGGCCGACGATGAGCACGACCCGGATGGCCCCACTCTTTCTGCTGAATGGTCTCAACTGGTGGGAATGCAGGCGCACCTGCTGCGCGATCTTCACGGTATCAACCATGCGCTGGAACGGGTGGCGTCGGGCACCTTCGGTCGTTGCCTGAACTGCGGGATGCCCATCTCCCCCGGTCGACTGGAGGCCCGCCCGGCGACCGCCCACTGCATTGGTTGCGCTCGCGCACTGGAAAACCGCTAACGCTAGCCGCGTTTGATTCACGGCCCTCCTCTCGCGGCGAGGTATTCCAACAGATCGTGCCCGACAATTCGACAAGCGTCAACGGCAGTCAATTGGGTGGCCACCGCGTCACTATCGAACTCAATAATCACCGCGAAAGCTGCGGCGCGCGTGGTTGTGAACATCAGCCCCACCTCAGCACGAAGCCCGCTCTCCAAACCGAGAGAGCTCACCCAGCGAAACGATTCGTCGTGAGGTTTCTCACGTGCAACGTTCGGGCCGAGGGCCGCCGCTACGAGCGTTGCCCCGCGATTGGTGCCCAGCCAACGCAAGACTCGAGCGCTCGTGGGCTGGTCGACAATCTCCCCCCGATATAGTCCGGCCAGCATCTTCGCCAGTTCTTCCGCGGATGACACGGCGAAATGTGGTGCCTCGTCCGGACCTCGTACCGCACGCACCAGGTCGAGAACGGCTGTGTGCCCCAGCCCGAGAGTCTCACCGCGACGACGCACCGCCGCAAGGGTCACGTGCCGCAGCAGGGCGTTCGTTGCCACCGCATCACCGGTGGCCCCGACGAGCACCGCGAGATCCACCACCGGCAGTGCCGGCACCTTGAGCTGATTCCACAGACTTGGCAGTCGCTTGGCAGCTTTCGGCAATTCGCTGTGGCGCGCCGAATCCGTGCCGGTTCCGGGGGACTGACGCACCCGGTCGAGGAGGGTGAACCCCGACTCCCCCGCCGACAGTCGGGCCGACACCTCGATCAGCAGCAGCAGGCTCCCGATCGCCCCCACCGGCTGCACAATCCGGTCGTCGATTGTCAGAAGAGTCGCGCCGGTTTGGACGTCACACACGTGCGCCGAAACCCTCGCTCCCGCGTAGGCGAGTGAGCCGAGCGCGGCGAAGCTGTTACCGAAGTCCACCTGAGATAGCGCACGATGCCGTCGGTCTTGTGGTTCTCCGGCCCGCGCCCCGCGACGGGCGCGGCCGTGCGACTCAGCGGTCATCGGCTTTTATTCACTGCATCACCAGATGGTGACCCGATCCACAGGTGCCAGCCACAGGGCATCCGACTCGGACACAGCAAAGGTCGCATAGAAATCATCGATGTTGCGAACGATTTGATTACAACGGAATTCGTTCGGGGAGTGCGGGTCGATGGAGAGCAGGCGCACCACTTCCTCATCCCGTGCCTTGATCTGCCACGCCTGAGCCCAGGAGAGAAAGAACCGCTCGGCCCCGGTGAGGCCATCAATGATCGGGGGTTCGGCACCTTCCAAGCTGATTCGATATGCCTTCCAGGCAATGCTGAGGCCGCCGAGATCGCCAATGTTCTCGCCGATGGTGAGGGCACCGTTTACATGGTGACCGGGGGTTTGCGCGGGAGCGAGCGCATCGAATTGGATTACGAGCTTGGCCGTCAGCTTCTCGAACGCGGCACGATCCTCGGCGGTCCACCAGTCGGTCAAGAGTCCGTCGCCGTCGTACTTCGACCCCTGATCATCGAAACCATGGCCGATTTCATGGCCGATTACCGCGCCGATGCCGCCAAAGTTCGCCGCGGCGTCACGGCCCTCATCAAAGAACGGATATTGCAAGATGGCCGCCGGGAAGACGATTTCGTTGAACCCAGGGTTGTAGTACGCGTTGATCGTCTGCGGGGTCATAAACCACTCATCGCGGTCGATGGGCTTTCCGATCTTGCCCAATTCACGCTGAAATTCGTGCTCGCTGGTCGCTCGCACGTTACCGAGGAGATCCATTGGGTCGATGTTGAGCGTGGAGTAGTCGCGCCACTTCACCGGAAAACCGATCTTGGGCGTGAATTTGTCGAGCTTGTCGAGCGCCCGAGCTCGCGTGGCATCCGTCATCCACTTAAGAGCCGAAATGCTCTCCCAATAGGCCTCGATGAGACACGCCACCAGCATGTCCATTCCCTGCTTCGCCGTGGGAGAAAAGTGTCGATCCACGTAGATGCGCCCGATCGCGTCACCGAAGGAGCTCTCCGTCAACGACACTGCGCGCTTCCACCGCGGACGCTGCTCCGGAGTGCCGGTGAGGGTTCGGCCATAAAAATCGAAATTCGTGGCAACGAAATCCTTCGACAGATAGGCCGCATTCGAACGGATGACCTGCCAGCTGAGCCAATCCGTCCATTGCTCCAGACGGTCTGTGGTGAGAAGCTCGGCCACACCGGTCAAGAAGCTGGGCTCTCGCACCACAACTTCGGCGAGCGATCCCTGCGGAGGATCGATGGCTTTCAGCCAGCCGCTGAGGTCGACCTGGCCGGTCAACGCCGTCGCTGCGTTCCAGGCCATGAGGTTGTAGGTCGCCTCGCTGTCCCGGGTGCGCACGTTATCCCAGTGCGCGGCGGCAATCGCCGTTTCCAGTTCCACGATGCGCTTGGCGCGGGGCACGGCATCCGAAATCGATGCCAACTGCAGCATCGTGCCCACAAAAGCCTCATATTTTTCGCGGATGTCGGCGAATTTTGCATCACGATAGTAAGACTCGTCCGGGAGCCCCAAACCGCTTTGCTCAAGAAAAACGACGTAACGGTCGGGGCTACCGGGATCGTTATCGACAAAAATCTGCACGAAACCGCTGCTCCCGCGGCGCTCCAACCGGCCGAGGGTGGCGAGGAACCCGGGAATGGAGCTCACTCGCTCCACCTCATCGAGCAGCGGAGCGAGCGGGGCGGCACCGAGCCGCTCGATGCGCCCTTCGTCCATGAAACTGGCATAGAGGTCGCCAAACTTGCGCTGCTCGCTGCCTTCTCTTGCCGCCTGAGACTCGACGATGATGTCTTGCACCGCCTTCTCGGCCTCCTCGGCGAGCAGATAAAACGATCCGTAGCGCGCCTTATCCGAGGGGATAGCCGTGCGGTCGATCCATTTACCGTTTACGTGTCGGAAGAGGTCATCCTGGGCGCGAACGTTCTGATCGAGTTCGGCAATATTAATTCCGGAGGACAGGGCGTTTGGGGCGGTCATGGGGGCAAGCCTATGGGCGTAACTCTGGTCGCGCACTTGGAGCCCGCGCGCACCCGCGGCTGACCCGGAACGCGTACCCGGGAAGAAGCGCTTGCCGGGTACGATTGACAGCCGACTAGCGTGGAGGGATGGCCGCCATCGCTTCGACCGAATCCCGCACTCGAATACAACTGACCGCTTGGCGAAACTCGCTGTTCGTGATCTTTGCGCTGTGTGGTGTGGGGCTGGCCAGCTGGGCTGCCCGCGTGCCCCGGGTCGGTGCGATTCTCGATCTCCCGCCCGCGCAACTAGGGCTGCTCCTGCTCGGAATTGCCATCGGATCGATCGGCGGGCTTACCGCCTCGGGTCACCTGGTGTCGCGATTTGGGGCCCGAGTGATCATCGTGCTGACGCTCATCGGATCGGCGATCGGGCTGGTACTTGCGGCCGTCGGAACCTCAATCTTGGTCAGTTTCACCGTCGCCTTCGTCGGTTTGATGGTGTTTGGTGCCTGCATGGGCGCGTGTGACGTGGCGATGAATGTCTCGGGGGCGGCAAATGAACGCGCCCTCAAACGCTCGGTGATGCCGATCTACCACGCCTTTTTCAGCATCGGCACAGTGGTGGGCGCGGCCCTCGGCGCAATCGCCGAACGACTCGACATTGCTCTGCCGCAGCACATCGGTGTGCTCGCAGCACTCATTATTGTGCTGGCCGTCATCGTGGTGCGATTTATCCCGGGCGACGATCTGGCCTCTCGAGTCTCGGTCGAACCATTGACCGAAACCGATGGTGTGAAATCTGGTTCGGACGACTCGACCGCTGCCGGCCCAGGGCAGACCAGCGCAGGGCCCGCGACCCCTCGCGGCAGTGTCTGGAAAGACCCGCGCACCGTCGCCATCGGCGTCATCGCTCTGGGGATGGCCTTCGCCGAGGGGACCGCCACCGATTGGCTTTCCTACGCCATGGTCACGGGGCACGACTCCAGCACAACCACCGGGGCGCTCGTGTTCGGAGTCTTCGTCGCCGCGATGACCGTGGGGCGTTTTGTTGGGGTTGCGCTACTCGATCGATTCGGGCGGGTGCCGGTGCTGCGAACATCCGGAATTCTGGCCGTCGTGGGTCTTCTGCTATTTATCTTTGTGCCCGTTTTTGCGGTCACCGTTATCGGTGTCGTGCTCTGGGGGTTGGGGGCATCGCTTGGCTTCCCCGTGGCTATGTCGGCGGCAGCGGACGACCCGCACACGGCGGCCGCGCGGGTGGGCGCTGTTGCGACCATCGGCTACATCGCCTTCCTGGTCGGTCCCCCCGCCATCGGGTTCATCGCCGGCCAGCTAGGCATCCTCAACGCTCTGCTGCTGGTCGCGGTACTGGTGACCGCCGCCACGATGGCCGCGAATGCTGCCCGGGCACCATCCCTGCGCGCTGGAATGATCCCGCCAGTGGGAGCCGATTCCTCCCGGTAAAGTTTTCTCGTGCGTCTTGTCATAGCCCGTTGTTCCGTCGACTACGCCGGACGTCTCAGCGCGCACCTACCGCTGGCGACCCGCCTACTCCTGCTCAAGGCCGACGGTAGTGTGCTGGTGCACAGCGATTCGCTGAGCTACAAGCCGTTGAACTGGATGAGTCCGCCGTGCATTCTGTCGACGATTGAGCCCGATGACGCGCAGCGCGACGCCGGGGTAATTGACGCTTGGAAGGTCACCCAGGCCAAAACCGCCGACCTGCTCGTGATTTCCATCCACGAGATTTTGCACGACTCGACGCACGAACTGGGGATCGATCCTGGGCTACAAAAAGACGGGGTCGAGGCTGACCTGCAGCGCCTCCTTGCCGAACAAATCACCCTTCTCGGCGAGAATTACCGACTGGTGCGCCGCGAATACATGACCGCCATTGGTCCGGTAGATATTTTGGCGATGGATGCCGCAGGCTCCTCGGTCGCGGTGGAGATCAAGAGACGCGGTGACATCGACGGCGTTGAGCAGCTGACCCGGTACCTCGAGCTGATGAATCGTGACCCGCGCATCGCGCCGGTCTCTGGCGTGTTTGCCGCCCAGGAGATCAAACCCCAGGCACGAACGCTGGCCCAGGATCGCGGCATCCGGTGCGTCACCCTCGATTACGACGCCATGCGCGGCATGGATGACAGCCACCTGCGCCTGTTCTAATCGGGCCGTCATCCTCAGGGCTGTCACGTTCTGGTCACCGGCTCCCCCTAGGCTGGCGCAGTGAATCCCGCCTGGACCTGCATCCTTTTTGACCTCGACGGCACCATCACCGACTCGGCGCCCGGCATAACCGCAAGTCTCGCCTGGCTGTTCGAAACTCTGGGGCGCCCGGTGCCAACACCAGCCGATTTGCTGCGCTACGTCGGCCCTCCGCTGCTGGAGGGTTTTCGTGATCTGGCCGGCTTCGATGCGGCAGAATCTGCAGAGGCTCTCGCTCTGTATCGCACGCACTACGTCTCCACCGGCCTCTACGACAGCTCGGTGTATTCCGGCGTCGCCGGGGTGCTCGGTGCCATTCACTCCAGCGGTATCCCCATGTCGTTGGCGACCTCCAAACCGGAATCGTCGGCTCGGCTCATCCTCGATCACTTTGGGCTAACTCAAAATTTCGACATCATTACCGGCGCCTCCGAAGATGAGGTGCGCAGTGCCAAAGCGGATGTCGTCGCCGAGGCCCTGCTGCGGCTTCGGGCCGCGGGCGCCGACACCTCCAACCCCGTGCTGGTTGGCGACCGAGAGCACGATGTTTTGGGTGCCGCAGAGCACGGTGTGCCGACCATTTTCGTGCGCTGGGGCTATGGCAGTCCAGCCGAGGAGGTGGGCTGCTTCGCCGCCGTCGACTACCCGAGCGAATTAGCTATCCTCCTGCTGGAGGAGCGCCAGCCCCTGTCTGCCTGATACCCCCAGCGCCGGTTGTGCGCCCGTGCAGCGCGCCCCCTACTGGGCCAAGCGTTCCACGACGGCGCCGAACACCCGCGGCAGGGCCGCAGCCGCGGGTACGATCACTCTGCGCAGGGGGGACTGAGCTGTCCACACCAGGGAACCGGTCAGGAGGCGAAAGCTGCGCGTTTCGGCGCGCCACCGCGCCTCGTAGCTTGCGGGTAGTCCGCGAGAAATGCACTCAACGGCGGCGGCTGCCCCGGCAAATCCCAGCCGCAAACCCTCTCCGGTGATCGCGTCGACGTACCCCGCCGCGTCGCCCACCAACAGCACCCGTCCGGCGGTGCGGGCCCGAGTGGACTGGTGGAACGGTCCCGCACCGCGCAGCTCGCTCATCGGCTCCGCTGCCCGCAGTCGATCGGCGAGTTCGGTGTTGCGATCAATCTCGGCTGCAAAGTTGATCGCTCGCGAGCCGAGGATTGCGATCCCGACCGTCGTCGCCGACACCGGGGTCACGTAAATTTCGCTCTGAGGGCTCCAGTGAACTTCAATCAGCCGCGACCACGGTGCTACGGCAAAGTGTTGGCGCAGCCCGTAGCGCCGCCTGTTCGCAGCCCTGTCCCGAGCCCGATCCCTGGCCCGATCCCTGGCCCGATCGGTAGTTCCGGGCACAGCCCCCGCCCCTGCTCCGGCCACACCCGCAGCCTCAGCCGCCGCCGGTGAGCGAGAACCGGATGATCCGTCCCGCTCCAATCCGACCAGCCGCCGCACGACCGAATGCAGTCCATCACAGCCCAGCAGCCAGTCCGCTTCGATCGGTGTACCGACCACACCGCGGTGGCTCACCGAAACTCGAACGCCGCTGCGCGTCTGCTCAACCCCCGTTACGGTCGCCTGCTCGAATTTTGCTCCCAGCTCCAGCGCCCGCTGTCGGAGTGCCGTGTGCAAAACCGTGCGCCGAACCCCTAACCCCGGGCCCCCGCGAAACAGATGTTCCACCGATCTCGTGCCGTCACGGTAACTCACCCCCAGAAGCTCATAACCCTGCGGCTGCACGCCTAGCCGCGCTAATAGAGGCAGCGCCCCGGGCATCAATCCCTCGCCGCACGCCTTGTCAATCACCGTCGCTCTCGACTCGATCACGGTAACGCTGAGCCCACGCAGCCGAGCCTCGATGGCACAGGCGAGCCCCACCGGGCCACCGCCGGCGACAAGAACTTCGCTTCTCGACGAGGAGAAGCTCGGCGACGAGAGGCCTAGCGACGAGACATTCAGTGGCGAGAAACTCACCGGGGAGACTCTCACCGGGGAAACTCTCGCCGGGGAGATTCTTTGGCCGACCCCGTCGCCGATCCGGAGGTGAACTCGACGTTCGTGCTCGACCCCAACTCGCGCAGCGCCCGATTTTCGATCGGTATGCGAAACCTGAGCAATAAAACGGCATTCAGCACGGTAAAGACGGTGGCCGTAATCCACGCCCCATGCACCAGCGGGAGCGCAATTCCCTCGATCGCCACCAAGATGTAGTTCGGATGCCGCAACCAGCCAAACCGGTACAGCCCCCGAGCAACGCGTCCCAGTCCCGGCACCACGATCACCCGGGTATTCCACTGTCGCCCGAGTGAGGCAATTACGCCGTACCTCCCCACCTGGCAGAGCAGGGCAATCATCAACATCGGCCACCCCACGAAACCAACAAAATGTCGACCCAACAGCAGCACCTCGGCGACGCACCCCAGCAAGAGCCCGGTGTGAAGGGCAACCATCGCAGCGAAGTGTCGCTGGCCATATTCTTTCCCGCCGCGAGCGAATGCCCACCGTGCGTTCGACCGCGAGATCACCAGCTCCACCAAACGCTCGATGCCCGTGAGCAGAATAAGCCCGAAGTAGGCGATCACGCCGACCAACACAGCAGTACAAGTTCCGCCGAAACCCCCGGGCCCAGAGCAAAGAGAAGGGTGTGCTGGCCCACACCCTGGCCCATCCCCGGACGCGGACCCGGACCCGGACCCGGACGCCAACTCTGCCACGACTCTAAACCGCCCCGTGCGCGGGTTGCGGAGATCGATTCCGCCAAAATGTGCAGTACCGACACGGAGGAGAGATTGCCCACCCGCGCCAGCGAGTCCCAGCTCGCATGCAACGCCCCCGCGTCGAGCCCCAAACAGTCCGCGAAGGTCTCCAGCACCCGCGGACCGCCGGGGTGCGCCACCCAGTGGTCAATGTCGGCTATCACCCGATCGTTGGCCGCCAAAAAAGCGATCGTGTCTGCCCTGAAATACTGTTCCACCACCTTGGTCACCCGTTCGGTGAGCACGATCCGAAAACCTGATTCGGTGAGGTTGAATCCGATTACCTCCGAGCTGTCGGGATAGAGCGCGCTGCGGGTATCAACGACGTCCAAACCGGACTTCGATTCTCGCCGTGCCCGCTCGGATCCCACCATCACCACCGCCGCTGCCCCATCCCCAAAAAGGCCGGAAGCTACGAGGTTGGCCATCGAGTCATCCCCTCGTTGGAAAGTCAGCGAACACAGCTCAACCGCCACCAACACTGCAACCCCATCCGGATGACCTACGAGGTAGTCATTCACCCGCGCGATCCCGGCAGCACCGGCGACACAACCGAGGCCGTACATCGGAACCCGCTTAACATCGGAGCGAAGCCCCAACCGTTCAACCAGCAGGGCATCAATTGACGGCGCAGAAACGCCGGTGACCGAGGTGAACATGATGTAGTCCACCTCGACCGGGTCAATCTTTGCCTCAGCCAAGGCAGCGGTCAGGCAGTCGGTAGCGAGGTTGGTTGCCACCCGAACAAAAACCTCGTTGGTCTCGGTAAAACTGCGCGGGTCGAGGTAGCGTTCCAAGGGCTGCGCCAGATGACGGCTCGATACGCGCGACCCTGCGTGTAGCCGCTCTAGAACGGCACGTTTAGTTGTATTGCTGGTAAGCAGCGGACCGATCGTGGCGGTGATCTCCTTCTGCGAATACCGGTGGGCGGGCAGAGCAGTCGCGACGGCGAGAATACGGGCCATGCGTGACGCTAACATGCACACCTCGGCGCCCCTGGCGGCCCCGAGCGGCGCTTTCAAGCGGGCGAACGTGGCCGAGGTACGCGACTGAGATAATTGCCGTTCGTGTCAATCCCACCATCGGAGCTCTCGTGAGTGACCTCAGCTACCCGCAAGCCATCATCATGGGCGCAATTCAGGGCATCTCTGAACTGTTTCCGGTTTCAAGCCTGGCGCACTCGATCCTCATTCCGGCAGTTATTGGCGGCTCTTGGGCGAAAAATATGAGCGTATCGACACCGGAATCCCCCTATCTCGCTTTTATTGTCGGTCTTCACGTAGCGACCGCACTGGCACTATTGCTGTTCTTTCGCCGCGAATGGATCAGCATCATCGGAGGCTTCTTTGTCTCGGTGAGAACCCGCTCGATCACCACCGGTCCGCAGCGAACCGCTTGGCTGCTTATCGTCGGAACCATTCCGGTAGGACTCGCCGGACTCCTGCTGGAGCACACCTTCCGCACCGTTTTCGGGCAGCCGCAGGTAACGGCAATTTTTCTCTCCCTCAACGGAATCGTGTTGTTTGCCGGGGATCGTTTTCGCCGGCGTACCAACGCGGTGACTCCGGAATCCGCGGCCGACCAGACGAATTCCCATGCAACCGGCGGCGAGACGAGCGGCGACTCGGCCGTATCTCGACTCAGCTATCGCCGTGGTTTAGCCATCGGTAGCACGCAGGTTTTGGCTTTGCTGCCCGGCATCAGCCGATCCGGCATCGCGATATTAGGGGGAATGGCGGCAGGGCTTACCCATCGTGAGGCCGCTCGCTTTTCGTTCCTTCTGGCCACTCCGGTGATTCTGGCAGCGGGGCTTCTAAAGCTGCCGGATCTGTTCGGACCGCTCGGCGCGGGTATTCAGGGTCAGGTGCTGGCCGGGAGTGCTGCGTCGTTCATCTGCGCCTTCGTAGCGGTGGCTTTTCTCGACCGCTACTTTCGCACCCGCACCCTCACACCCTTCGCGCTCTACTGCATCGCCGCCGGTGTGATCTCCTTCCTTTGGATTAGCTTTCGCTAATCCGATTTGAGGCTTGCGTGGCCTTCGCGGCAGGGAATATAGTTTTTCTCAAAATCGGTTGAAATATCCGAACTGGCCGATTCGGGAAAAACTGAAGAAGGTAGCCATGGGATACCCCCGCCCATTTTTCGCCCGCTCTGTCGCCGTTTCCGTAACGGCAATTGTGGCTCTCGCCCTGCTTGCCCCTTCCCACCTCCCAGCGGCACGGGCCGATACCGCACCGCCCGTTGGGACCCCGGCAACTGTCTCCACCGATCTGCTCCCCACCCCGCAAATCAACGGTGTCGTCTGGTCACAGGCGATTGTGGGTGACACGGTGTTCGTCGGAGGCTCTTTCACTAACGCACGGCCGGCGGGCTCAGCGGCAGGTGCCAACACGGTTCCCCGTTCGAATCTGCTTTCCTACAGCCTCAGCACCGGAGTGTTGAACCCCTTCGCACCGAGCCTTAACGGGCAGGTTCGGGCGGTTGGGGCGTCGCCCGACGGCACTCGCCTCTACGTCGGCGGCGAATTCTCTACCGTCAACGGGTCCACCCGCTCGCGAATTGCCGCGTTCGACACCGCCTCGGGCGCCCTTAACACCGCGTTCCGACCGCAGGCGAACTCTCGCGTGTCGGCCGTCGTTGCCAGCAACTCCACGGTGTATTTCGGCGGGCACTTCACCTCGGTGAGTAACTTCACTCGCCCCTATGTCGCTGCGGCTCGGGCATCCGATGGAGGCGTTTTGTCGTTTGCTCCGCGGCTCGCCGGAGGAACGGTGTGGGCACTGGCCCTGTCACCGGATGCCGGCAAGCTCGTGCTCGGCGGCAGCTTCACTACTCTCAACGGCTCCAACAATCCGGGCTACGGTCTCGGCGCCGTCAATACTGCGACCGGGGCAAATACCCAGTGGAGTATCGCTGGCCTCATTCGCAATGGAGGGGTCAATGCCGCCATCACCGGACTCTCCTCCGATCAGGACAGCGTGTACGGCACCGGTTACGTCTTCGGCAGCGGGGGTAACTTTGAGGGAACTTTCCGGGCTAACTGGTCTGATGGGGCCGTTCGCTGGGTGGAGGACTGCCACGGCGACACCTACTCGGCAGTTCCCGCGGGTGGTGTTGTGTATTCCGTGGGTCATCCCCACTTTTGCGGCAATGTGGGCAGCTTTCCCGAGACCAACCCGCGAACATTTCAGCGCGGCCTGGCCTGGACGAAAGAAGCCCGCACCACCGTGGCGCGAAACACCGTCGGAAACTATTACAACTTCGGCGGCAATCCCGCTCCCGGATATTTGACGTGGTGGCCGGATATCAATATCGGCAGCTTCACCGGACAGAATCAGGGCGCTTGGAACGTGACTGCGAATGCCAACTATGTGGTGCTCGGCGGTGAATTTACGGCGATCAACAACAAGCCGCAACAGGGTCTGATTCGTTACGCCATTCGCTCACTCGCGCCCAATAAAGACGGACCGCGACTCAGCGGCGCGAATTATGCGGTGGCTGTCTCTTCGACAACCGCGGGCACAGCACGCATCACCTGGACGGCCAACTACGACCGGGATAATCGCACACTGAAATACGAGCTGATTCGCAATGGGAACACGGCCGCGCCGATCTACACCGTGAGCGCCGATTCCAATGTTTGGTTTCAACGACCACAGCTCGGATTCTCCGATATAGGCCTTGCGTCCGGGCAGAATTACAGCTATCGCCTGCGGGTGACTGATCCCATCGGCAACCTAATTTACGGAGCAGACACCACCGTAACGGTGCGCTAAGCCCATTCGACACCCGAACAGAGGTAGGCCTTAATCAATAAGGCCCCCGGGATTACCGGGGGCCTTATTATCTGTGCGCGAGGGGGGACTTGAACCCCCATGCCCTCACGGGCACACGGACCTGAACCGTGCGCGTCTGCCAATTTCGCCACTCGCGCAGACTAGGCGAGATTAGCACAGCGTCGAAGTCACGGTCCGCCCCTGCCCTCGCAACCGTGGTGTTTGACGCTCCGCTCATCGGCATTCTGACGGCCAAACCGGCGCGGCGATTGCCCCTCAAAAGCCGCGTCTACGCCCACCGGATAACATACGAGTGATTGCGCAAACACTGAAACGAGGAAATGTGGGCCTGTTAGACAGCTTCGAGCGAGGTCTCGAGCGCGTCGTTAACGGTGCATTCGCGAAAACGTTTCGCTCTTCGCTTGCCCCGATTGAGATCACCAGCGCCCTGCGCCGCGAACTCGACACCCGAGCGGCAGTGGTTTCCCGTGATCGGATTCTGGTACCCAATCAATTTGTCGTCCGGCTCGGACGAACCGACTTTCACCGGATGGACGCGATGGGTATTTCGCTCATCGACGAATTGACCAAGTTGGTGCAGTCCCATGCCACCGCACAGCACTACCAATTCACCGGTGCGGTCGAGATCCGAATCGTCGAAGACACTCTTCTCAGCGAGGGTCTCATCCGCATCGACTCCGAACTGGTCAAGGGTGAAGTGAACTGGATTCCCGTGCTCGATATCGCCGGCACCCGTCATCCAATTCAAAAATCACGCACCATCATCGGTCGTGGTTCAGACGCCGACATCACGGTCGCCGACGAAGGCATTTCCCGCAAGCACGTTGAAGTGTTGTGGGACGGCAAACGAGCCCAGGTTAGAGATTTGGGCTCAACCAACGGCTCCGAGCTCAACGGTCAGCGCGTCACTACCGCGCCACTTCTGGCCGAAGCCGTCATCTCGATTGGTCACACGAAAATCGTTTTCCGGGTGGTGGCACAATCCAGTACGCCGCTTTCTCCTACCCCGCTTCCCCACTTGCCGGTCACCAGCGCTCAAATTATTGACCCGCCACGGCCCTCGGAGCGCTTCATGGGATTCGGTAAATGAGCGAGCTCACCCTGTTGGTTCTCCGCCTAGCGTTCCTACTGGTGCTGTGGGGTTTCATCTTCATCGTGGTGTTCGCGCTGCGAACCGACCTCTTCGGCCAACGGGTTCGCCGACAGGTGGGATCCGATCAGATCACCAGTGGTTTGCGGGGCGAAAAGCCATCGATGGCGGGCGAACAGCGGCTCGTTGCGGCCGGCGATCTGAACAGCCCAACCCCAGCAAACGCCCTGCCGAATAATTCGGCTCCGGCAGCAACCGCCCTCACCGCAACTCGACTGGTGATAGTCACCGGTCCAAAATCCGGCCTCGAACTATCCCTCGAACAAGAGCCACTTACCATCGGTCGCGCCACCGAGAGCGGACTGGTCATCCGAGACGACTACACCTCCACGCATCACGCGCGCCTGATGCTCCTCAACGACTCATGGGTGATCCAGGATCTGGATTCCACCAACGGAACTTTTCTCGATGGAACCCGCGTGTCTGTTCCCACCCATGTGCCGCTAAACACTCCGGTCAAGATCGGGTCTACCAGCTTCGAATTGCGCCGGTGACCGCATGACCGTTCTCGGAACCAGCGCAGCCGCCTCCCACGTCGGCAAAATACGCGCCAATAATCAAGACTCCGGATACGCCGGCACCCACCTGTTCGTCGTGGCCGACGGCATGGGGGGTCATGCTGGAGGGGATGTGGCCTCCGCGATCGCGATTCAACGAATCATCCAAACCGACCGCGTCTACCCGTCCCCTCCGGATGCCGAGTTCGCTTTGCGGTCAGCCTTGCTTGCGGCGAATACCCTCCTTGCAGAAACGGTCTTCGACCACCCGGAACTCACCGGAATGGGAACCACGGTCAGCGCCATCTTGCGCGTCGGCGACCGGGTTGCGATCGCCCATATTGGGGACTCTCGGGTCTACCTGTTGCGCGGCGACAACCTCAGCCAAGTCACGGCAGATCACACTTTTGTTCAACGTTTAGTCGACAGTGGCCGCATCACAGCCGAGGAGGCCGCCGTCCATCCGCGGCGCTCCGTGCTGATGCGGGTGCTCGGCGACATCGACGCCTCACCGGAAATCGACACCACCATCCACGACACCTTGCCCGGTGACCGGTGGATGCTCTGTTCCGACGGTCTCAGTAGCTATGTAAGCGACGAAAAGATCAAGGTGGTCTTGGAGAATGCGATTGGTGCAGATGCCGCCGCCCAGCGCCTCGTCAAGGAGAGCCTCGATCAGGGTGCCCCTGACAACGTCACCGTGGTCGTGGTTTCGGTCGACGAAACCAACAGCTCTGCCTCCACCCCGCCGGTCATCGTGGGTTCGGCGGCAGCTCCGCTCTCCTTCGACTCGGATTCCAGCCGTCGGGCACTGCGCTTACCGACGCTTCTTCTGCATCCACTTCGACCCGTTCCCCCGGACGACGCCCACTTCGAGCCGGAATCCGAGGAATTTCTCGATGAGTTGATCTTGGAGGATCGCCGACGGGCACGGGTTCGGCACATTACCTGGCTGGTGGGCATCGTTCTCGCCGTGATCACCCTCGTGGTTGCCCTGGTGCTGGCTTACGAGTGGACCCAGAGCCACTTCTTTGTGGGGGCAAACGGCTCTACTGTTGCGATCTACCAGGGGGTACAGGCCGATATTGGACCCATCTCGCTTTCTAAGGTTTACCGCTCCACCACGATTACGCTCGACAGCCTGCCCAGCTATACCCGGCAAAGTGTCATCGGCACCATCAACGCCAATTCGCTCGCTGAGGCGCAGGCGATCACTGATCGGTTGACCCATGTCCGGCCCTAGCCCGTTGGTCGCGACACCGCCGCCGACGGTGGGGTCCGAGCGCCGACGACTCTTCGGGGGCGCCGGTCGCCTCCGGCTTCGCGTACCTGCCAAACTGCGCAACCTCGAGTTGCTGTTGCTGATCTTCGCCGTGGCCATCATGGCCGCCGCGGTGCTGCTCGTGCAGCTCGGAGCCTTGGGTGCCGTCGACGCCAGCTTCTTCCCCTTCGTCGGCGGCCTCGCTCTCCTTGCCGTGGTCATGCACGTGGTGCTTCGCGTGGTCGCTTCCGAAGCAGATCCGTTCATCCTGCCCATCGCCACCCTGCTCAACGGCATCGGCATCGCGATGATCTACCGAATCGATATCGCCCAGCACCGCCTTGGATGGCAATCATCGGGGATCCGGCAAATGGTGTGGACTGCGATTGCCATGGTGGTTGCCCTAATTGTGCTCGTGGTGATCCGTAACCACCGGGTGCTGCAGCGCTATCGCTACATTGCCATGTTCGTGGGTATTGGCCTGCTGCTGCTCCCGTTGATTCCCGGAGTTGGCTTGCAGATCAACGGCGCGCGGGCCTGGATCGGAATTGGAGCCCGTCGCGCGGATGGCACCGTGCCGCTGTCTTTTCAGCCCGGAGAACTGGCAAAAATCGCCTTGGCGGTATTCTTTGCCGGGTACCTGGTTACGGCACGCGACAGCCTGTCACTGGTGGGACGTCGCTTTCTCGGCATCCGCTTTCCTCGGGTGCGCGATCTCGGGCCGATTCTGGTGATCTGGCTCGCCGCCATGGCAGTGCTGGTCCTGCAGCGCGACTTGGGCATCTCGTTGCTCTACTTCGGCCTGTTTCTGGTGATGATCTATGTCGCCACCGGTCGCCTCAGTTGGGTCATCCTAGGGATGACCCTATTCGTTGGGGGCGCCGTCGCCGCAAGTCAACTCCTCGGCTACGTGGCAAATCGCTTCGGTGCCTGGCTCGACGCATTCAACAACGACATCTACCACCGGGTTGGCGGTAGCTACCAACTCGTTCAGGGCATTTTCGGGATGTCTGGTGGCGGCCTCACCGGGTCCGGACTCGGGCTCGGCAGCCCTAACATCGTTCCTTTTGCGGCGAGCGACTTCATCGTGGCGAGCCTCGGTGAGGAGCTCGGCCTCACCGGACTCTTTGCCATCCTCGCGCTCTTTTTACTATTCGTCTCCCGAGGCTTTCGCATCGCCTTTGCCGGACAGGATGACTTCGGTCGCCTTCTCGGGGTTGGACTCGCATTCATCATCGCGCTGCAGGTCTTTATCGTCATTGGCGGAATCACCCGGGTCATTCCACTCACCGGACTCACCACACCGTTCATGGCGGCCGGTGGGTCATCGCTCGTAGCCAACTGGATCATCGTCGCTCTTCTTTTGCGACTCTCCGACACGGTACGGGCTCAGCCAAGAATCGTGGTCGAATCATGAATAAGGAGCTTCGCCGGGTCAGCGTAGTTGTGCTTTTGATGTTCGTCGCCCTCTTCGCTTCGAGTACCGTTATCACGGTTTTTCAGTCGGACAATCTTCGCGTCGACGCACGAAATACCCGCACGCTCTACTCGAGCTACCTCGCCGAGCGCGGCCCCATTTTGGTCAACGGGGTTGCGGTGGCCCAATCCACGAGTTCCGCCGATCGCTATCGCTTCCAACGGGTGTACAGCAAGCCAGAGCTTTACTCGGCGGTCACCGGTTACTTCACGCTCAACCAGGGAAACTCGGGCATCGAGGGGGCCCTTAATGACTACCTCAGCGGAACCACCAATAGCCAGTTTCTGAACAAATTGAATTCGATCATTACCGGCCAGGACCCCAAGGGCGCATCGGTGGAACTCACCATCAATCCCGCGGCCCAACAGGCGGCTTGGGATGCCCTCGGTGCCAACACCGGGGCGGTGGTCGCCATCAATCCAAAGACCGGCAAAATCCTCGCAATGATCTCTAAGACGGCCTACGACCCCAACCTGCTCGCCGTGCACAAAAGTTCCACCGTGATCGCAGCCTACAAAGAGCTCGTTCAAAGCAAAGATCGCCCGCTCCTCAACCGCGCCATCGCCGGCGACCTGTATGCACCCGGCTCGGTATTCAAGCTCGTGGTGGCATCCGCAGCAATCGACAGCGGGAAGTACACCGCCGAAAGCCTGTTTCCTAACCCGCCTACCCTCACGCTTCCCCAAAGCACCTCGGTCATCAGCAACTCCGAAGGAGGCACCTGCAGCGGTACGCCGCAGGTGTCGATCGCCACAGCGCTTCGTCTGAGCTGCAACATCCCGTTCGCGCAATTGGGGCTTGCTCTCGGTCAAGAAACTATTTCTCGCTATGCCACCGCGTTTGGCTTTGGCCAACCGCTCCACGTGCCGCAGACCGTCACTCCGAGTAAATTCCCGACCGGGTTGAACCCGCCCACCCTGATGCTTTCCTCTTTCGGTCAGGCAAGCGTTCGGGTTACCCCGCTGCAGATCGCCATGGTTTCGGCGGCGATCGCCAACCATGGTCGCCTCATGCAACCGACGCTGATCGAGTCCATCACTTCGCCAAACTTGACAATTATTCAGCCTTTTCAGGAAACGGTGCTTAATGACCCAATTAGCGCGGCAACGGCGGCGACAATGACTTCGCTGATGATCAGCAACGTCACTAGCGGGGCGGCCAGTAATGCGAGAATAAACGGTGTTGACGTGGCGGGAAAGACGGGAACGGCAGAAAATGACGAATCCCCGAATTCTCTTCGAACGCTCTGGTTCACCGGCTTCGCACCTGCCTCCGATCCCGAGGTAGCTGTCGCTGTGGTGATCGAGAACGGTAACGGATTTGGTAATGCGATCGCGGCTCCCATCGCGAAAAAGGTCATAGAGGCGGTGCTGAACAAATGAGACCCACAAGTGGCCTCACCTTCGGTGGAAGGTATCAACTGTCGAGCCGAATCGCCATTGGCGGAATGGGCGAGGTATGGCAAGCCACCGACCTTGTCATTGGACGTTCCGTCGCGATCAAGATTCTCAAAGATGAGTATCTTGGCGACCCAGGTTTTCTCGAGCGTTTTCGCGCCGAGGCTCGGCACGCCGCCCTGGTCAACCATGAGGGAATCGCCAATGTATTTGACTATGGCGAAGAAGATGGCAGCGCCTACCTCGTCATGGAACTCGTGCCTGGTGAAGCTCTCTCGACGGTGTTGGAACGCGAACGAATTCTGTCCACCGACCGGGTTCTCGATATCGTCGCGCAGACGGCATCTGCCCTGCACGCGGCCCACGCCGCAGGATTGGTTCACCGCGATATCAAGCCAGGGAACCTCCTCATTACTCCCGAAGGTCGGGTGAAAATCACCGATTTCGGGATCGCTCGCATCGCCGATCAAGTACCGCTCACCGCGACCGGGCAAGTGATGGGAACGGTGCAATACCTTTCCCCCGAGCAGGCCAGCGGACACTCGGCATCCCCCACGACCGACATTTATTCTCTCGGAATCGTGGCCTACGAATCTCTGGCTGGTAAAAGACCGTTCACCGGCGAATCTCAAGTCGCGATCGCCATGGCCCAGATCAATGACACGGCCCCCGAACTGGCGGCGACCATCTCGGAACCCGTCCGTAATCTCGTCTATGCCTGCATTGCCAAGAAACCCGCAGATCGACCGGAATCCGCAGCGCACCTCGCCCGCGCGTCCCAAGCGCTACGTCGCGGTGATGTTGCAGCGGCGGCGGCCTCTGTACCCGGTATTCTGAGTGGCGGCATTGCGGCAACGATGCTTACCCCCACGGTTCTGCCCTCCGCTGCTCCTACATCAATCACCGAACTGATTGCGCCGCGCCCCGGCGACATTGCGCCAGTTCCCGAGGTTCCGAGCCCTCTGCGGCGCGGCCCCTGGAGCTGGCCGCTGATTGCACTCGTAGCAATTCTGGTTTTGATTGCCGGTGGAGCGCTGATTGCGTTGCTCATCTCGCAGAACAATTCGATTGCTCCCAGTGCGTCCGTGAGCGTCTCCTCGAGTCCGTCATTCTCGCCCTCCACGTCGGCATCACCCTCTCCCAGCAACTCTCCCTCGTCGTCAGCCAGCCCGAGTGCTTCGGCAGACACCACGGTCGCCCTCGCTGACGGCAAACAATTTTTTGGTCTCACTGAGGCGGCGGCTACCGCCCAACTAAAAGCGCTGGGACTTGAGGTGAGCGCCACCAACGGCCAACCTGCTCTCACCCCCGCCGCGGTCGGTACCGTCTACGGGGTGAATCCGCGCGGTAACGTGGCGCGGGGTACGGTCATCCAACTCTCGATCTACACCGCGGTGGCGCCTCCGGCCAAACCCAGTCCGCTGAGCACGAATAATGCCACGCCACCGCCCTACCTTCCCGGCCAAGTGCTCCTGGTTCAGATTCCCGCCTATAGCGGCTGCGCTGCGGGCACAGCTCTCACCGCGTTCACCTTCGCCGCCACCGACGGTACGGTCTCTCCGGCAAATCCGGTGCCGGGAACCGCCACGAGCGTGTCGGTCAAGATTGGTGAAACCGGCCCCGGGAACACCACCATCACCTACACTGCCCAGTGTTCCGGAATTGCTTCAACCTCCTCCGATGCCCTCGTGCTCAACCACCTCTAGTCGAGTCGGTCACCAATGTCAGAAACCCCAACTTTTCCGCTCTCGGCTGACACTCCTCCGGCTGGCTCCGGCGTGGGCGGGAGTAGTTCCGGCGGAACCCGTGCAGTTGGAAACAGCGCTGCTGGGGGCGGCAGCGGGAGGGTGCTCGCCGGACGCTACGAGCTGGCCAGCCTCATCGGCCGTGGGGGAATGGCGGATGTCTATCTGGGGACCGACCGTCGACTCGGCCGCAGGGTTGCGATAAAACTCCTCAAACCGGCCTTGGCCACCGACCCAAAATTCCGTCTGCTTTTTCGCGAAGAAGCACAGAAGGCCGCGCGGATGGCGCATCCCACCATCGTGCGAGTCTTCGATGCCGGCGAGGAGTCGTCTGTCGACGACGGCGGCGGCGCGCTTGCCCTTCCCTACATCGTTATGGAATACGTCGACGGTCGACTTCTCAAGGACATCGTCGCTGAGGGTCCGCTCGATCCCACCGAAGCGGTGCGAATCATCGCGCAGGTCCTGACCGCTTTGGAGTACAGTCACCGCGCTCTGCTAGTTCATCGCGATGTCAAACCCGGAAACATCATGATCACCCAAAACGGTCAGGTGAAGGTGATGGATTTCGGCATAGCGCGAGCGGTCTCCGATAATTCCGCCACCGTCGCCGAGACCGGCGCAGTTCTCGGAACCGTGCGGTATTTTTCGCCGGAACAGGCCCGCGGCGAAACCGTTGATGCAAGAACCGATCTGTATTCCACCGGGGTGATCCTGTTCGAATTGCTCACCGGGCGTGCACCGTTCCGTGGAGAGCGCGCCGCCGCCGTTGCGTACCAACACATCAGCGAGCCTCCGGCGACCCCCAGCACTATCAATCCTCGGGTGTCCCCTTACCTGGACTCGGTGGTCTTACACGCGCTGAATAAGAACAAGTTCGACCGCTATCAGTC
>JACMPQ010000053.1 GCA_014377425.1 Microbacteriaceae bacterium
CTACTGGGCGGCTACGCCTCGAAACGGTAGCCCAAACCACGAACGGTCATTAGCATCACCGGCTCGCCCGGCGCCTTCTCAATTTTTGAGCGAATGCGCTTGATGTGCACGTCAAGGGTTTTGGTGTCGCCGAAGTAGTCGACACCCCAGACACGGTCGATCAGTTGACCGCGGGTCAGCACCCGGCCGGCATTACGCAGCAGCAGCTCAAGTAGTTCAAATTCTTTCAGCGGCATTGCCGTCTCTTTGCCGGAGACCCACACCGTGTGCCGTTCGATGTCCATGCGAACGTCGCCGGATTCGAGCACGGCGTCTGCGCCGATCTCGTCTTCCACCCGCCGGCGCATGACGGCCCGGATTCGGGCGAGCAACTCGCGGGTTGAGTAGGGCTTGGTGACGTAGTCATCCGCTCCCAGTTCCAAACCGACAACGACATCAATTTCGCTGTCTTTTGCGGTGAGCATGATGATCGGAACCTGGGAGCGGGTGCGAATCTCCCGGCAGACTTCGGTTCCGGACAGTCCGGGAAGCATGAGGTCGAGCAGGATGAGATCCGACCCACTGCGGTCAAACTCCACCAACGCCGCTGGCCCGTCCACCGCGATAGTGACCTCATAGCCTTCGCGTTCGAGCAGGAATCCGAGCGGCTCGCTGAGCGACGCCTCGTCTTCAACAATGAGAATCCGGGTCATTTTGTTTCTCCTACGCTGAGTTCATTCAGGGATGTCGCTTCCGGAAGCCGAATGGTGAAGGTCGATCCGCGGCCCAATTGCGACCACACCCGCACGTCACCGCCGTGATTTTGCACCACATGTTTGACGATGCTGAGGCCGAGGCCGGTGCCTCCGGTGTGGCGGCTGCGTGCCGGATCGGTGCGAAAGAACCGTTCGAAGACACGATCGATTTCATCTTCCGCGATCCCCACACCCTGATCGGTCACCGCGATTTCGACGACCCCGTCGGTGCAGTTGACCCCCACTCCCACCCGCGAACCGCGGGGAGAGTAGTTGATCGCATTTGACACCAGGTTGTCGAGCGCGGTTACCAAAAGAGCCTGATCGCCGTGTACATAGGCGTTTTTGGCGCCGCCGGCGATGATGGACACGGCTTCTGCCTCGGATGCGACCCGATTCTGGTCAACCGCATGAGCCACCACCTGATCGATCGAGACTAAATCCGGTTCGATCAGGGCATCGGCAGACTGCAGTCGCGAGAGCTCGATGATCTCCTGTGTGATGCGCGCGAGACGATCCGACTCCTTGGTGAGTCGACTGGCAAAACGTCGCACCTGATCCGGTTCATTCGATGCCACCTGCAGCGCCTCCGCGAGCAGCCCGACGGCGCCGATGGGCGTTTTGAGTTCGTGACTGATGTTGGCGATGAAGTCTCGGCGCACGGCATCCAGTCGATGCGACTCGGTGCGATCTTCCACTAACACCAACACGTGGCGCACCCCGAGGCGTGCCGCTCGGGCGTAAAGCTGGTTGTTTGCCTCGCCAAAAGGGCCGCGGGCGATCTCCAGCTCGGTGGTCACCGGCACGCCGTGTCGGCGCACGTCGTCGACGATCTCACCGAGCTTGGAATGCAGCCCGCCCTGCTTGGTGATCAGTCCAAGGGCACTGGCTGCGGCGGATGCCTTCACCACGTTGTTCGACGGATCCACCACGATTCCCGCCGAATCGAGGGCGTCGAAGACCGCATCTACCCCGTCGGGCAGACTGGCCGTCGCAACGAGATGCGCACGCTCACCCCTCAGCGCCGCCAGATGAATCAGCCAGACGAGCCCGACTCCGACAAGAAACCCGAACCCCAACGCGACGGGCACCAGCCATGTGGAGTCCATAGCCACAGCGTAGTAAACCCTGAGCCCGCCGCGAACGAGTCACCGCCCCTCCTGCTCGCACGTCGAGGGAAGTTAATGGTGGGGGCACCAAATGTTCACCTTGCTAGGCCAAACTAGAGTGGAATGTGTGAGCGGATGCTCGCTGCGGAGGGTTAGAAAAATGCGCGAAGTTTTTCAGCAAGAGCTACGAGAGGTTCAGGATCGTCTGGTGGAGATTGCCGGGCTGGTCGAGCGATCCATTGAATTGGCGACCCGGGCCTTCAACGAGTCCAACGTCACCCTCGCCGAGCAGGTGATCGTCGGAGACCACGCGATCGATCAGGCCGCGCTCGCACTCGACGAATTGGCCATTCGTATCCTCGCCCGCCAGCAGCCGGTCGCTCGCGATCTTCGCATCGTGGTGAGCGCCCTGCGGGTCAGTGCGTCGCTGGAACGGATGGGCGATCTCGCCGAACACATCGCGCAACTCGCCCGCTACCGTTTTCCCGAGAAGGTTGTACCGGCAAGCTTGCGCGACACCTTCTACGAGCTGGGCCAGCTGGATGTGGCAATCGCCCGCAAACTGACTCGCCTGTTGAAGACCGAAGACCTCGAATTGGCCGAAGAAATTCGCAACGACGACGACCGCATCGACGAATTACACGTCGGGGTGTTCGACGCCGTACTGGGCGAGACCTGGAAGGGTGCGGCCGTCGACACCGTCGATGCCACCCTCGCGAGCCGCTACCACGAGCGCTTCGCCGACCACGCCGTGGGCATTGCCAAAAACATTCAGTACCTGGCCACCGGCGACTTCAGCAAGGTCGAGGCCTAAACCCTCGCCCCTTGGATCCGAACACAAAACCGCCGCCGCAGCCCGCGATCGGGTGCGGCGGCGGTTTTTTCGTTCAAGGTCGCCGCTACTTCTTCTTTCCCTGAGCAGCTACTGCTGCAGCGCCCGCAGCCGCGGCGGCCGGGTCGAGGTAGTAGCCGGCGGCAGTCGGCATGAAGTCCTCGCCCAGCTGATAGACCAGCGGGATTCCGGTCGGAATGTTCAACTCCGAAATTTCCTCATCGGAGATGCCGTCGAGGTGCTTCACCAGCGCGCGCAGCGAGTTGCCGTGCGCGGTCACCAACACGATTTTGCCGGCGGCGAGGTCGGGGATGATGTCGGACTCCCAGTAGGGCAGCATCCGCTCGATCACGAGTTTGAGCGATTCGGTGCGCGGCAGGAGTTCGCCAAGGCCGGCATATCGGGCATCGTGGGACTGCGAGAATTCGCTGGCGTCGTCGAGGGCGGGCGGTGGCACGTCGAAGGAACGACGCCAGGTTTGAAACTGCTCGGGGCCGTACTCGGCCAGCGTCTGCGCCTTATCCTTGCCCTGTAAGGCACCGTAGTGACGCTCGTTGAGGCGCCAAGAGCGTCGCACGTCGATCCAGTCGCGGTCGGCCACGGCTAGCGCGATGTTCGCGGTGTGAATGGCGCGCTTGAGTCGCGAGGTGTGCTGAACATCAGGCAGCAGGGATGAGGCGACAAGGAGTTCCCCGGCGCGCTTCGCCTCTGCGAGGCCCTGTTCACTGAGCGGCACATCGACCCAACCGGTGAAAAGGTTTTTCTGGTTCCACTCGGAGTTGCCGTGGCGCAGGAGAATCAGGGTATAGGTCATACGGCGAGTTTATCCAGCGGGCGAATCTATCGCCGTTCGGGCGCCGGGGAGCGAGACGGTAACGGCCACGGCCACGGCCACGGCTACAGCCACGGATCGGACGCGGCACAATTGAGTCATGCCCATCGGTTCGATCACGCGCGGAACCACGGGCACCAACCGGTTACGCCGCATCGACCGCTATATCGCCGTGCACCCCGCGTTTCTGCGCACGCAAAGCCCGCTCGTTGTTGATCTCGGCTTCGGGGCATCCGCCACTACCGTGCTGGAATTACAGCAGCGCCTCGCCCGGGTGCGTCCCCACACCGAGGTGGTCGGAATCGAGATTGACCCGGCACGGGTAGCGGTGGCTCGCGCGGCGCTTAACCGTCTACCGCAACGCCCATCGGTGAGTTTCGCCATCGGCGGGTTCGAGGTGCCGCTGCCGGGTAAACGGCGAACAACGGTTATCCGGGCCCTGAACGTGTTGCGACAGTACGAGGAGAGCGCGGTCGTCGATCACTGGCGACGCATGGTGGCGCGGCTGGAACCGGGCGGGCGACTCATCGAAGGCACCTGCAACGAGTTGGGCCGGGTCGCCTGTTGGGTGGACGTCGCAGCCTCCGGACCCCTGAGCCTCACCATCAGCCTGCGCCTAACCGACCTCGACCAGCCGTCGATTGTGGCGGAACGGCTGCCGAAGATTCTGATCCATCGCAATATTCCCGGCGAAAAAATACACCTGCTGCTGCGCGATCTGGATCGCCAGTGGCAAGTGGCTGCCCCGCTGTCGAGCTACGGCCCCAGCCAACGCTTCATTCAGGCGGTAAGGGGGCTGCGGGCCGAGGGCTGGCCGGTGATCGGCACGGCAGCCCGCTGGCGCCTGGGCGAGGTGACCGTGAGTTGGGCGGCGGTGGCACCGCACGACTTCGACTGGTAGCTCTCCGGTAGGCCGTTTCGAGCAACGCCGACCGCGTGAGACCCCGCTGAAGGCGTTAAACCGGAGGCAGGTGCCCGCGTGCCTGCTCGGGGGCGACCCCGCCCGCGCTGAGCAAGTCCACCAGAAGCGGACGCAGAAGCATCACCAGCACGCTCTCGGTGAGCTCTGGCCGCGTCAGTACCGTTTCCGGGTTGAGTTTCTCGGCTAGTTCCGCAAGCCTCGTGCGAGCAAGCGTTCGATTAGTCGACAGCAACCGGATGCCGGCCGCCAACTCCGCCACGAGGGCCGCGAGCTCGGGGTACCGATGGTCATCCCGCACCAAAAAGTCCACGCGCCGCGTGATAATTCGCAGGTGCCGCACGGCAAGGTCGAGGCCGGCGAGGAGCGGGAGGTCGGCGCGAAGCTCGGGCAGGTGTCGCCGAAGAAATGGGGAGATCCGCGCTATCGCGATCGCGGCATCGAGCGACTGGGTCCAGTCGTCGAGGATCGGTTGGGTACGCCGCAGTCGGCCAAGCGCAAGCTCGGCGGCCGGTTCATCGCCGTGCTCGAGAGCCTGAACCACCCCGTCGAGGGCCTCGCCAACGACGGAGAAAAAGTTTCGGGAATCTCGGCGACAGGCTCGGCGCGGATCCCTCGGGATGAGGGCGGTAACGAGCAACGCGATGACACCGCCGACCAGGCCGTCGAGACTGCGCACGAACACCCCACCAGCGGGCGCGGGAAGCACAATCACGAGCATCGATTGCACTCCGGCCGCGACCGCGAACCCGGTGCTCGGCGAGACGAAGCGGCAGACGAGCAGCACCACCACCAGCACGAAACCGAGTTGGAGTGCCCCCGTGCCGACCACCGCGACCAGCACCTCGCTCAGACCAATGCCGAACAGGATGCCGAGTATCGATTCCACAACTCGTAGCGGCCGGGCATCCCGGGAGAATCCGAGGGCGCTGATCGTGACGGTGACCGCGAACACCGGATAGGCGTGCTCGAGCAGGAAATGCGCAACCAGGTACGCCACAACGGCGGCGATCGTGATTTGCAGGGCCGCTGGAATCGACTCCATGGCACGGCGCATCCGCTGATTCAGTCCGATTCGTCGGCGCAGCGAACGCTCCAACCGCCGCACGGCAGAGTTCGAGGGGGTCACGGGCCTGAGGTGGTCACGGGCCTGAGGTGGCCGCGGTTTCGAGGGGCCACGATCAGCGCGGTACGGCGCCCAATCGCGGAAGTCGAGGCACATTTGCCACGGCCCCTGCGTCGGTCGGAATGATAATTTGCTGGGCCGCACTCACCATCGTGCCGGCACTGGTTACGGCAAGAACGGCCGCCGCGTCGGTGGAGCGTTTGATTACCGCGAGTGCGATCGGTCCAAGCTCGTAGTGCATGGCGGCCGAGGTGATGTGGCCAACCACGCGGTGGGTGTTGGTATGGTCGGCGGCGTCGGCAGGGTCGGCGGCAGCAGCAGGGTCGGCAGCGGCAGGGTCGGCAGCAGCTCCGGGCAGCAGCACCGGGTCGCCGGCCGCGGGGAGCACGGCATCCGAGCCATCCAAATGCAGCATCACCAGGCGTCGGGGTGGGTGCCCGAGATTGTGCACCTTCGCCACCGTTTCCTGCCCGCGATAGCACCCCTTGTTCAGGTGGACCGCCGAGCGCAGCCAGTCCAGCTCGTGCGGAATAGTTTTGTCGTCGGCCTCGGACGCCAGCCGCGGACGCCAGGCAGCGATGCGCAGAGCTTCCAGGGCCAATAGCCCCGCAACCGGATAACGCGTCGTAATGCCCCCTAACGAAGCGCGGTCCAGGAGAGTTTCGCTGAAGTTCCACTCTGTTGCCGGATGTTCCGCCTCGGCGGCATACTGGTGCCCGCCCGCAGACACGTGATCCCACGGGTCTCGCCAGACCAGCGGCACGCCGTTCGGCGCGGCGGCTTCGAGCCCCAAACTCAACGCGCCAAATGAGCCGATGGTGGCAAACTCGGCGGTGCGATCCGCCACCTCAACCCGCAGCATGAACCGCATCGAGGTGAGCCAGGCAAAGAGCCCCGGAGCTTCGGATGCCTCGAGCAGCATCCACAGCGTGTGCCCGTCGTCGAGGAGCTTCACGGCATATTGCAGCCGCCCGGCTTGGTCGAGCACGAGGGTTTCGCTCGGCTTCCCCGGAGCGAGGGTCTTTACCGCTTGGCTGGTGATGGAGTCGATCCAGCTCAGGCGATCCGGGCCCGAAACCGACAACACGGCACGGTGCGAGAGGTCCACGATGGCGACTCCGGCGATGAGGTCTCGCTGCTCGGTGAACGGATTGGCGTAGTGCGAGGCCACGCCAGCATCCGCTTCCGAAGAATTGACCGCACCCGGTAACGCCAAGAAGGGGTTCACCCACTGGCCCAGCGCGTCACTCGGCACGGGTGAGCCGCCCCGAGGCGTGGGTGCTGAGCTGTTTACCGAGGGCGGCGATGTCCCACGCCCAGAGCAGATGGTTATCCACCAGGCCATAGAGGCGGGTAGAGGCGCTGTGCTCTTTCGAGTTGGCCGAGCGCAGCACGGCGTCCGTCACCAAATCGATGCGCGGCCCCTTGACCTGCCCGATATAAAGCTCGCTCACGCTGCCGGGATGCACGATCGCGACCTCAATATCGAAGGCCCCGGCAGGGTTGCGTAAAATTTCAACCAGTTGCGGGGTGTTGAACGGTCGCACTCCCATTCCCGGCAGCAGCCCCGGCCCCGGGTCCCCGTCGGTTGCTGGGCGACTCAGACGCCAATAGCCGGTTTCGGTGGCCAGCGGGGTTAGCTCGTCGTCGAGTAGCCAGGTATACGAGGTGTAGTTCAGGTGCGGGAGCCCATCATGGCTAAAACTCAGCCGGTGACCGAACTCGTAGTTGCGGTTCTCTTCGCCAACGTCGTAGTTCACCACCCCGGTGCCCTCCCACACACCGATCAGCCACGACAGCGGAACAAGCTCGGCGGCGAGGTTGGCGTCGAGCTCGATCACGTGCGGCCTTTCGAGAAGAGCAAAAGTTAGCGCTGGCCCTTGAACAGGTTGTATAGCACCACGACGGAGATGGAGCCGATCGCCAAAGTGGCAAGAATCAACAGGCCGACGAAGAAGAGTTCAAGCGGAAGCAACATGGTCAAATTCTACCCCGCTGCGGATGCGACGAGCCCGAGCACCACGGTGGCGAGAAGCATCACCGCGATGGCACCGCTCACGCTCACCGTGAGCCGGTTCACGAAGCCCACGTGCGGCTCTACCAGCAGTTGAATACCGAAGGTAAGAAGCATGGAGCCCGCGAGCACGATGGGTAGCCAGCGAAGGTAATCTGCGGGCGGAGACAGCACGCCCACCAGAATCACCCCGACCGCGGTCGTACCCCACACCGGGAGGGCAGACTTGAGCGGCTGATTCATGCGCCAATTCTGCCCTATTTGGGCGGCGCGGGCCGTGCCGCAGCGAGGGGTGTCGCTCCTAGTAGACTGCGAATCCCGGTATCCCCGCCGTTACGAGGCGCTTCTGGAGGAGCTATGGCCCAGGTGCTGATCTTGACCCCGTTGGTCAACAGCGACGTGCTTCCCGCCCTCGGCCTACTCAGTCACAAAACGCGCCAAATCCCGGCGGAACCCGCGCAACTGGTAAACGCCCCGAGCTGCGACCTCCTGATGGTCGATGCACGACACGATCTGGCCCGGGCAAAGGCTCTCTGCAAGCTCCTCAAGGTAACCGGGCTAAACGTACCGCTGGTGGTGGTGTTGACTGAGGGTGGCCTCACCGCGGTGAACGCCGAATGGGGAATTGACGACGTCATTTTGGAGACGGCCGGACCGGCAGAAGTGGATGCGCGCATCCGACTGGTCACCGCTCGTCAGGCTCACGACACCGCCAGTAACAAAATTCACGCCTCGGGGGTAGTGATCGACGAGGCCAGCTACTCGGCTAAGGTGCACGGTCGACCGCTCGACCTCACCTTCAAGGAGTTCGAACTCCTGCGATTTCTCGCCACCCACCCGGCGCGGGTGTTCACTCGGGAACAGTTGCTCAGCGAGGTGTGGGGCTACGACTATTTCGGCGGAACCCGCACGGTCGACGTGCACGTGCGCCGGCTGCGCGCCAAGTTGGGCGATCTCGAATCACTGATCGGCACCGTGCGCAACGTCGGCTACCGCTTCAACCTCAACGACGAAGAGGAGTAACCCCTGAATTCTGCGCCGCCGAATCCCGCGCTTCTGAGCACGGCCGTCGGTCGCGCCGGGTTTACCGCCCTCGTTGACGCGGCGTTCGCCGTGGACGGCCAGCCACCGTTCTCCGACCAGACGCTGGTCGAAGCCCGCGCCGGCACCCGGCAGGTGTTCGACCTCGCGCTCGACGGGGAGCTTGCAGCGGTGGCGATTGTGGCTGCCGGCACGGCACACTCGCCTACCGAGGTGGAACTCGTAGTGGCGCCATCCGCCCGGCATCGCGGTCTTGGCGCACGGCTTCTGGCTCAGCTGTTGACCGACCCGCGCCTGGATGGCACTGAGCTGCGGCTGGGCAATCCGGGCTCGGTGCTCATCTGGGCGCACGGAGACCACCCCGACGCCCGCGCGCTCGCCGCCCGCTTCGAGCTCATCCCGCAACGGCAACTGTTTCAGTTGCGCCTAGATCCGGTGCGCGCAGCTCCGGTTCACCTACGCCCGGTGCGCACACACGGCGCGCCCGCCGAGGTCACGGCATTTCAGCCCGGAGTGGATGACGCCGAATGGTTGGCGCTGAATGCTCGAGCGTTCGCCGATCATCCGGAGCAGGGCCAACTGAGCCAGACCGACCTCGAATCACGGCTGGCTGAACCCTGGTTCAACGCCGCCGACTTTCTGATCGCCCGCGACGCCCTCGGGGTGATGACCGGATTCTGCTGGCTTAAAATCGAGGGAGAGATCGGCGAGTTTTACGCCGTCGCAGTCTCCCCCGCAGCTCAGGGCAGCGGGCTGGGTCGGAGCTTGGTCAACGCCGGGCTTGCCCGATTGCTCGAGCGACAGATTTCCGTTTCCAGCCTGTACGTCGAGGGCGAGAACACCGCAGCCCTCGCGCTGTACCGTTCTGTGGGCTTCACCGACCACACCGTCGACGTGCAGTATCGCGGCATTCGGCGCCCGGTAACTGCGGGCTAATCTGCACCCAAGGTGGGGTCAGCGAATACACCGGGGCTGTCATGATTGAGTTATGACCAACGAGAGCTACACCTCTGAAGTAGTAGCTGCCGGCTCGGAATTCATCGACGACGACTACGACGACGAATTCGAGTGGGTTGACGACGGCACCCTGCCCGCCGATCGCTACCTCGACCGGGAGTTGAGCTGGCTCGCCTTCAACACGCGCGTTCTCGAGCTCGCCGAAGACCCCGACGTACCCCTGTTAGAGCGGGCCAACTTTCTGGCAATCTTCGCCAGCAATTTAGACGAATTTTTTATGGTGCGCGTTGCCGGCCTCAAACGCCGCATTGTGACCGGGCTCGCCGTTCCCACCAATGTGGGCCGCGCCCCCGCTGACGTACTTGCCACGATGGCCGAACGCGCCCACGAGCTGCAGACTCGGCACGCGGCGGTGTTCACCAATGCCGTGCGTCCGGCCCTCGACGCCGCGGGTGTGCGCATCCTCAATTGGTCGGATGTCTCCGCCGACGACCGCGCGCGACTCGAAGACTTCTTCTCGATGCAGATCTTCCCGGTGTTGATGCCCCTGGCGGTCGACCCGGCGCATCCGTTCCCCTACATTTCCGGGCTCTCGCTCAACCTCTCGGTGCGCATTCGCCACCCGAAGACCGGCAAAGAGGAGTTCGCCCGCCTCAAGGTGCCGTCGGTGCTGCCCCGCTTTGTGCAATTACCGGATGACGGCACCGGCACTCTGCGCTTTATCCCGCTCGAAGACCTCATCTCCAACCACCTCGGTCACCTCTTTCCGGGAATGCAGGTGCTCGATCACCACGAGTTTCGGGTTACCCGCAATGAGGATGTCGAGCTCGATGAGGATGAGTCCGAGAACCTGATCCAGACGCTCGAACGCGAACTTCTGCGTCGCCGCTTCGGTCCACCGATTCGGCTCGAAATTACCGACGACATGGACCCGGTTACCCTCGACCTGCTCGTGCGTGAGCTTGGAATTGGGGATCAGGAGGTGTACCGCCTGCCGGCACCGCTCGACCTCGGTGGGCTTTTTGATGTCACCCGCATCGACCGTCCGAATCTGAAATACCGCAAGCATGTGCCGACCACGGCCGCACAGTTGCTGCCCAACGAATCCAGCTCCACTCCCGATATTTTTCGGTCCATCGCCCGGCAAGACATCTTGTTGCACCACCCCTACCAGTCGTTCTCCACGAGCGTCACTGCCCTGCTGGAGCAGGCCGCCGCCGACCCCAACGTGCTCGCCATCAAGCAAACCCTGTACCGCACTTCCGGAGACAGCCCGATTGTCGAGTCGCTGATTCGGGCCGCGGAATCCGGCAAAGCGGTGCTGGCGCTGGTCGAGATCAAGGCTCGCTTCGACGAATCCGCCAACATTAACTGGGCGCGCAAGCTGGAGAAGGCCGGCGTACACGTGGTTTACGGGATGGTGGGGCTGAAGACCCACTGCAAGCTGGCACTCGTGGTGCGTCAGGAGGCCGACGGTCGGTTGCGCCACTACAGCCACATCGGCACTGGAAACTACAACCCGAAAACATCCCGCATCTATGAAGACCTCGGGCTGCTGACTGCGGATGACGTGGTGGGTAAAGACCTCACCCGACTGTTCAACGAGCTTTCCGGCTATGCCATCGAGAAGAAGTTCAAGCGGCTGTTGGTCGCCCCGCTGCATTTGCGCAAAGAACTCATCAAGCTGATCAAGACCGAGACGGCCAATGCGGCGGCGGGGCGGGCCTCCGGCATCCGAATCAAATTGAACTCGATCGTCGACGAGGCCATCATCGATGCGTTGTATCGGGCCAGCGAGGCGGGCGTTCCCGTGCAATTGGTGATTCGCGGTATCTGCGCGCTGCGCCCGGGGGTAGCCGGGCTCTCCAAGAACATCACGGTGCGCAGCGTTCTCGGCCGCTACCTCGAGCACTCCCGCATTTTCTCCTTCGTGAACAACGGCGATCCGCAGGTGTTCATTGGTAGCGCTGACATGATGCACCGCAACCTCGACCGACGCATCGAGGCGCTCGTGCGGTTGACCAGCCCGGATCACCTGCGCGAAATCGACGGCATCTTCGACCTCGCCATGTCGGATGACACCGCGTCGTGGAAATTGGATGGCGCCGGCGACTGGACGCGCAGCTACCGATCTGCCGACGGCACCCCCCTGCGGGACATGCAAAACGTCATGATGCGTCGGATTTCTCAGCGCAAGCGCGGCGGCCCGCTCCGATGAGCCTGAACGACTCCTCATTGATCTCGGGCGCGATCTCCGGTGCCGACGTCGGCCCGGTCATTGCGGCCGGCATTGTCGGCTGGCGAATGATCGACGACGTACTCACCGTGCTGATCATTACCCGCGGGGATCGCGCCGATGTGTCGCTGCCGAAGGGGAAAGTCGACCCCGGCGAGACGCCTACCGAGGCAGCCGTGCGCGAAACCCGGGAGGAAACCGGGTTGGCGGTTGGGCTGGGCGCTCCGCTCGGAACCACGAGCTACACGATGCCCGGCGGGCGCGAAAAGCTCGTTTACTACTGGGTTGCGCAGGTGTCGCCGGAGGCGGTGGAGGCCTCCACCTTTGTGGCCACTGCCGAGGTCGCCGCGGTGCACTGGTTACCCATCGCCGAAGCCCGCGCAGCCCTCAGTTATGCTCGCGACCGCGAAGTGCTTGATCGCTTCGCTGAGCGCGTGGCCACCGACACCCACCGCACCTATGCAGTCATTTCGCTGCGCCACGGCAAAGCGGTCGCTCCCGGCAGTTGGAACGGACCGGATGCCAGCCGCCCCCTCGAACGCAGCGGAACCGCCCAGGCGCAGAGCTCCGCCCGCGCCATCGCCGCCTACCGGCCGACCAAGCTCATCAGTAGCACCGCGGTGCGGTGCATCGCCACCATCGACCCGCTGAGTGTTCTGAGCGGGTTGAGCGTGAAAACCACCGATGCCATCAGCCAGGACGCCCACGAGGCCGGGCTGTCGAAGGTGCATCGGGTCGTGGGCAAGCGAATCGCCAAACGGGAGACCGCGGTGCTGTGCAGCCACGGCCCGGTGCTGCCGGAGATCGTCGATGAGCTGTTTCGGGCGGCCAGCAAGGTTCCCCCGAATGGACCCCGCCGAGCTCGCACGCTTAACGTCGGTGAATTCTCGGTGGTGCATTTGGCCCGGTCGGCCACTCCCCCGCTGATCGTCGCCGTTGAGGTTCACTCCCCGGTGATTTCCAACTAGCGCCTCGTCACCGGAGGCATTGTTAACGGTTTGTTCACCTTGCGTTCACCGCCAGGGCTGGGCGTCGTTCACTGCGCTGGTTAGCGTGTTCGTGGGTCAGCACCGGCCCAGACAGCAAAAGCACAAGCCTCACCACCCCGAAGGGACCCCCAGTGAATTTCACTCGTTTTAGCCGCGCGGCAGTCATCGCCACCGTCGGCGCCATTGCGCTTTCCTCCTGTGCCGCAAACGAGGGTGCAGCGCCCAGCGCGAGCAACGCCCCCGTCTCCACCCTCGCCGGCACCATCAACGGCTCCGGCGCATCCTCTCAGGGCAGCGCGCAAGAAGCGTGGATCGCCGGATTCCAGACCGCAAACCAAAAAGTCACCATCAATTACGCACCCGATGGTTCCGGCGCCGGACGCAAGGCGTTCATCGCCGGAGGCGTGAACTTCGCCGGTTCCGACTCTGCTCTCAGCGACACCGAGCTCGCCGGAACCTTCGGAAGCTGCGTCGCGGGCACGAAAGCCATCGACCTGCCGATCTACATCTCCCCGATCGCCGTCATCTTCAACGTCGCCGGAGTCACCAAGTTGAACCTCGACGCCGCCACCATCGCGGGTATCTTCAAGGGCGCCATCACGACCTGGAACGATCCGGCCATTGTCGCGCTGAACCCCGATGCCAAGCTTCCTGCTGCAACCATCACCGCCGTACACCGCGGTGACGATTCGGGCACCACCAAGAACTTCGCCGACTACCTGAACAAGGTTGCTCCCGCCGTGTGGGACAAGGCTCCGGCCGACACCTTCCCCTACGCCGGTGGCGAGGGCGCTCAGGGCACGGCGGGGGTTGTTGCCTCGGTGACCAACGGCACCAACACCATCGGCTACGCCGACGCCTCCAAGGCCGGCAAGCTTGGCGTTGCCGCCATCAAGGTTGGCTCGAGCTTCGTGAACTACACGGCTGCAGCCGCTGCCGCCGTCGTGGAGGAGTCTCCGCTGGTTGCCGGTCGCGGTGACAGCGACATCGCAATCGCGATCAACCGCACCACCACCGACGCCTCGCACTACCCGCTCGTGCTGGTCAGCTACCTGATCGTATGCGGCCAGTACACCGACGTGAAGGCCGGAGCGGTCGTCAAGGCCTACGCCAGCTACATCGCCGGTGACGGCCAGAAGGTTGCCGCCGCGAAAGCCGGTTCCGCACCACTGTCTGCCACCCTTGCTGGCAAGGTCTCGAAGGCAATCGCCGCAATCAAGTAACTTTTTTTGCCTCCCTGACGGGTCGCGGCTTCCGGTCGATTGTGCCGGATGCTCGCGGCCCGTCAGACTGGGTTCGGTGCCGTTATCGGGTCGAACCGCACCCGCCCGCAACGCTTCTCGAACAGACGGATCACGGAAAAACCGAGCATGACGAAAACAGTCGCCAGAGTCTCCGCCCGCCAGCGACCCGCAGACCGGATTTTTTCCGGAACAACCATGGGTGCCGGCATCCTTATTTTGGTTGCCCTGGCAGCCGTCGCCATTTTTTTAGTGGCCGAGAGCCTCCCCGCATTTTTGGCAAACCCGAAAGAGCTCAAGGGTTCGCCCTCGAGCTTTTGGGAGTATGTCGGCCCGCTGGTGTTTGGCACCATCTGGGCAGCAGCACTCGCCCTTGCCATGGCGATGCCGGTAGCGATCGGTATTGCCCTGTTCATCTCGCACTACGCGCCTCGGCGCATCGCCCAGGTTCTGGGCTACATTATCGACCTGCTGGCCGCCGTACCGTCGGTGGTTTTCGGCCTGTGGGGCATTGGAGTACTGGCACCGTTTATTCGCCCCTTCTATGACGGCCTGGTGCAAAACTTCGGTTGGTTTCCCCTCTTCACCGGCCCCGTCTCCGGCACCGGCAAAACCATCTTGACCGTCGCAATCGTTCTTGCCGTGATGATCTTGCCGATCATTACGGCGGTGTCCCGTGAGGTCTTTCTGCAAACACCTCGTCTACACGAGGAGGCAGCGCTCGCGCTCGGTGCGACCCGCTGGGAAATGATTCAAATTGCGGTGTTGCCCTTCGGCCGCCCCGGCGTGATCTCGGCCGCGATGCTCGGACTCGGCCGCGCGCTCGGTGAAACCATGGTGGTCGCCATGGTGCTATCGCCCGCCGTGGTCTACAGCTTCGTGCTTACCGGTTCGGCGAACCCGCTCACCATCGCCGGAAACATCGCTCTGAACTTTCCCGAGGCGAGCGGAGTTGCCGTGAACGCTCTGATCGCCACCGGGCTCATCCTGTTTGTGATCACACTTGTGATCAACTCCGTCGCCCGCTACGTCATCAACCGCCGCAAGGCGTTCTCAGGAGCGAACTAATGACGACAGCCACCACGCCGCGTGAAGCGATCGGCACCTCCCACACGCTCACCACCGGACACCTTCCGCGCTGGTCACCGTTCGTGCTTCTCGGACTGAGCTGGCTCGTTTTCATCGGTGTTTTTCTGCTCACGGCGGCCAGTAGCAAAAGCGAGTTTAACCTCGTTGGGGCGCTTTTTCTGGGCACCGTATTTTTCGACATCGTGATCTTTGTCGTGTCGTATTTGGTTGAGGGCGTTCGCCAAGCCAAAAATCGCCTGGTGACCTCGCTCGTGTCAACGGCGTTCATCATTGCCCTGCTTCCGCTGATCTCGCTGGTTTACACGGTCACCCTCAAGGGTGCCGATCGCGCGCTCGATCTGTCGTTTTTCACCAACTCCATGCGCAACGTCACCGGTGCCGGCGGCGGCGCCCTGCACGCCATTATCGGCACCCTTGAGATCACGGCAATGGCCACGGTCATCTCGGTGCCGGTGGGCCTGCTCGCCGCCATTTACCTGGTCGAGTACGGCCGCGGCGCTTTGGCTCGCTCCATCACGTTTTTCGTCGATGTGATGACCGGAATTCCGTCGATCGTTGCCGGACTTTTCGCGTTTGCTATGTTCGCGCTGCTCTTCTCCGATCCCGGAATCCGCTTCGGGTTCGGCGGATCGATTGCCCTCTCGGTGCTGATGATTCCCGTGGTGGTGCGCTCCTCCGAGGAAATGCTCAAACTCGTGCCCAACGAGTTGCGCGAGGCCAGCTACGCGCTCGGTGTTCCCAAATGGCTCACCATCGTGAAGATCGTGATTCCGACCTCCATCGCCGGGATCACCACCGGAATCACCCTCGCGATTGCCCGCGTGATCGGCGAAACCGCACCCCTTCTGCTGATCGCCGGCTTCACCGCGAGCGTCAACTACGACCTCTTTTCCGAGCGGATGATGTCGCTCCCGGTCTTCGTCTACACGCAGTACGCCTACCCCGGCACCGACGCGCAAGCCTACCTCGACCGTGCGTGGGCCGGAGCTCTCGTTCTCATCGCCATCGTGATGGTCCTGAACCTGGTGGCACGGCTCATCGCCAAAATTTTCTCTCCCAAACTCGGCCGCTGAACCGACAGACGAAAGCGACAAAACCCGTGTCTAAGCGCATTGAAGTGAACAACCTCGACGTGTATTACAGCAAGTTCAAGGCGGTGGAGGATGTGACCCTGCGGATCGAGCCGCGCACCGTCACCGCCCTGATCGGCCCGAGCGGCTGCGGCAAGTCAACCTTCCTACGCACGTTGAACCGCATGCACGAGGTCATCCCGGGCGCCCATGTCGAGGGTGAAGTGCTGATCGACGGCAACAACCTCTACGCTTCCGCGGTTGATCCGGTTTTGGTTCGACGCCAGGTGGGAATGGTCTTTCAGCGCCCCAACCCGTTTCCGACCATGTCGATCCGCGACAATGTGCTCGCCGGGGTCAAGCTCAACAACCGCCGCATGTCGAAGTCTGACGCCGACGATTTGATGGAGTCGGCGCTAAAGAGCGCAAACCTCTGGAAAGAGGTGCAAAACCGCCTCAACCTGCCCGGATCTGGCCTTTCCGGGGGCCAGCAGCAGCGTCTCTGCATTGCGCGCGCAATCGCGGTGAAACCCGATGTCGTGTTGATGGATGAGCCCTGCTCGGCCCTCGATCCGATCTCGACCCTCGCTATCGAAGACCTCATCGAGGAGCTCAAGCAGGAGTACACGATCGTGATTGTGACCCACAACATGCAGCAGGCAAGCCGCGTTTCCGATCGCACGGCATTCTTCAACATCGCCGGAACCGGGCATCCCGGTCGCTTGATTGAATACGACGACACCACCACCATGTTCTCCCGGCCGAGCGTTCAGGCGACCGAGGACTACGTGTCCGGCAAATTCGGATAACTGCCACCACTGAAAAAGCGCGGCCCCAATGGGACCGCGCTTTTTATTTTCCGTACCATACCGAGCCGGTCGGTGGGTTACTCGCGCGTCAGCGCCACGATCGGTTTCGTTGTGGGTTGTTGTGAACCGCCACCCGGCTCCACGGTGATGCCGACGGCGTCGGTGGCGGTCATCGTGCCGTCTAAGACGTGCCAGCTGTCGCCGGCGCGGGTCGCATCAAAGATCCCGGCCGCCCGTGCGCCACTGGCATTGATGTACCACGCCTCGTAGGTTTTGCCGAGGTCGAGGGTCGGTAGCCCGGAAATTACCAGTGCTGAGCGATTCAACTCGCTCGACCAGATCAACGTCGCGTTTCCGCCGCCGGCCACCGGCTGGACACGCTTTTGCACATCGGATGCCGACGACAGCGTGGCGAGCGCACCGGCCTGAGTGCGCACCAGTTCCACTTTTTGCATGCTGGTCACCACGAGGTTGCCACCGAAGAACAGAGCCGCAACCGCAGCGGCAGCCGCGATGATCGAGGTGGGGCGAGCAAACCAAAGCGATTGAACCTTTGCGCGCACCGTTGAGTTGCTGGACATCGAGAGTTCGGGCCTGGGCTGCTCAGCCGACGGCTGGGGGAGAACGGGCTGAAGGAGAACAGGCTGGGGCGACGCGGTGGACCGCGACGGTTCCGCAACGGTTTTCTCCCCAATTGCGGGCAGCTGCGGGGTTACCGCGATCAGCCCAAGGAGGGTGGTCTTGAGCCGCGGCGACGGCGTGATCGGAGCGGCGACCGACCCGAGCAGAGCGGCTGTTTCGAACATCCCGCGCACCTCGGTGCGGGCGTCCTCCGATTCGGCCAGGTAGCGCTCAAATCGTTGAAGCTCATCACCGGTGAGGGCGTCGACGGCGTAGGCGCCGGTGGCTAGGTGCAGTTCGTCGCGGGTGTTCATGCTGACACTCCAAAGTGATCGCGTAGACGGATCATGCCGTCACGTAATCGGGTCTTGACGGTTCCGATCGGAACACTCAGTAGTTCTGCGACCTCACTGTGGCTGTATCCGCCGTAGTAGGCCAAACTCACGGCTTGCCGCTGCAACTCGGTGAGTAGCGACATTGCCTTCTTCACCCGCTCGTGCTCGATGGTGATTTCGACGGCTTCAGCCACCTGATCGTATTCGGGGGCGAAGTCTCGCAGGCCAATTTTGGTGTCGCGATTGCGCCCGGCCTGCGAGGACCGGATGCGGTCCACTGCACGTCGATGGGCCATCGTGAGGATCCAGGTGGAGGCGCTACCCCGGTGCTGGTCGAACCGCGATGCGGACTGCCATATCTCGAGAAAAACCTCCTGAGTAACCTCCTCAGATTGGGCGTGATCAACGACAAGTCGTCGGATGAGACCCAATACTCGGGGAGACATTTCGTCGTAGAGTGCCTCAAACGCGGCTTGATCACCCCCGGCGATATGACTGAGCAGTGTCTCTTTCGACGGCGGCGCGTCGAGAAAGTCGAAGGTCTCTTGGGGATCAACGGAGCTGGGCACAGGCTCAAGCATGCCAAAAATTCTTGACCGCCGGATACACCGGGCTCGAGGCCGGTTTACGACGGTGACGCTACCGGCAGGCATGAGTTACATCGACGGGCTCGAGTGCGGTGTCGTAGGAGGGTTGCGGTACGGGCATGTGAAGACTTCGGCGCGGAGGCACAAAAAGTTTGGTGATACCGAGTCAGAGTTCCTGTCAGAAGGGCTCGCAGCTCATAAGCGGCGGCAACTCCACCGAAGTGGGCCAGATCGCAGAACGCCTCTCGGCGCGAGGCCGTTCAGAACGGCGAATATTGGAGCCCGGGGTTACTGCGACCTGACCGTGACCCGAAGGCCATGCACCAGTCTATCCGTTCGAGACTGAGTCAATCGAGGGTTCCTCGCTGCCAGAGTCTCGCGCAGGCGGCGAGCTCCCCCGCGGTGAGCGACAGCCTCAGTGCCTTCGCGGTGAGGTCGGAGCCGCGCTGTGGATTGAGCGTCTCGGCGTCATCCGCCACGCTCGTCGCGCCCACCGCTGCCAC
>JACMPQ010000054.1 GCA_014377425.1 Microbacteriaceae bacterium
GGCGATGCCCGCGGCAACCAGCTGTCGAAACAGGCCGAACCCGGTTGGGCCGGCCTCGTAAGTGGCGATTTGTGGGCCAGGCAACGATGCCACCCACGCAACGATCTCGAGCGTGCTCGCCGACAGCTTCCGGTGCACGATCTCGCCCGTATCAGCATCGATCACACACCCCTGGATCGCGCGGGCGTGCACATCAAGACCAACGAAACTACGATATTCAATCAACTGGGGCCTCCAAAGTTCGACTGTGGATAGGCCAACCTCCACGGGCTGGTAACCCACGTCTACTCGAACGGGGCCCCAGCCTCAAGAGGAAAGTGCCGTATTCATATCGTCTAGCGCCCAGCCCGCACCATCCGCCGATTCCGAACCAAATCTTTCAGCGTCAACGCCCGCGAATACTCCACCGATCCCCGCTCGAAGAGCCGGATGGCCACGCCGATCGCCACCACCCCGGCAACCAGTAGCTCGGTGCTCACCACAATTCCCTGAGTCACGCTGAGGTAGCCCAAGCCGTTCATCATCAGAGCTGTGGTGGGCGCGGTGAGCGGGAAGTAAAGAAACACCTGCACGAGCGGGGCGGTCGGGTCGGAGAGGATCATGCTAAAGGTGTACAGCGGAATCATCACCACGATGATCACCACCCCGAGCCATTGGGTGGCTTCGCGAGCGGTTGGCAGCACCGCGCCGATGCCCACCAGTACGCCGGTGATCAACATCACTCCGCCGATCAGCACCACGACGCCAAAGACTGCGGCCGGCACCGTGATGCTGAGGGCTCCCAATTCGAGCGGGATGCCGAGGGCCGGCGCGAACCACACCAGCGCGATCACCACCGGAAGCACCAACGCGGCGATCTGTAACAGCCCCGCGGCGAGAATCGCGATGATCTTGCCCACCACGAGGGTTTTGGAGCGCAGCGACACCCGAATCATCTCGGTGACCCGATTCTCTTTCTCCTCGGTAGTGCTGTTCACCAGCACCCCTCCGATGAGCATCACCGAGAGCATGAAGATAATCAAAAATCCGAGTGGCAGGTAGACGGCGTTCCACCCTTCTGCCACCGTGCCGTGATCGTAGGTCACGGTTTTGCTCGGCGCATATTTGCCCTGCACCAGGGTGAGCAGCGATTTGTCGGCAATGTGCAAGCCCACACTCTGCTGCAGCAGGGTGTCGGCCACCGCGGAATACTTGTTGTTGTCAAAGAGGCCGGTATCTTTGCCGTAGACCGCGATGCCCTCGGCGGCCAAATTTTTCGGGTAGTGGAAGAACGCGTCGATTTTGCCGGTGCGCACCTGGGCGATTCCGTCGGTTGCGGTGGCCACCGGTTTAGCGCCAAACGCCGTCAGCAGGGCCGGGTTCACCGCGCCGGAGTCATCCAGATAGACGGTCGAAAAGCTTGCCGTGGTCTGGCTGCTGCTTCGGTCGATCGCCGTTTTGTTGCCGATGATCGCAATTGTGAGCACCAGGGCGATGAACACCGGTGCGGCGAGCGCCGAGAGCCAGAACGCTTTTTTGCGCACTGTGCGGCGAAACTCAAACCGCACCACGAGCCCCAAATCGTGTGCCATCAGCGCGCTCCCGGCGCATCGGTCGGCACACCGTAGACCTGTAAAAAGACTTCGTTCAGCGAGATGGTGAGCGGGGTGAAGCTGTTGATGGCTACTCCCGCAGCCATCAATTCCGCCAGTACCTGGGGTGCGGTGGAGTTGGGGGCCATCGTGATCGTGGCCCGGTTCAATCCCGACGCCGCCGCGCTGTAAAGGTCACTCGGGGGCAGGAATCCGCCAAACCGAACGTCGATATCCCGGTTTTTCTGATATCGCTGCTTGATTTCGGCGATCGTGCCATAGGTGGCGGTGCGGCCCTCCTTCAGCATGATCGCCCGCGAACACAGTTCCTCCACCTCCTCCATCTGGTGGGTCACCATCACAATGGTGGATCCCTGCCGCTTCTGTTCGGCGATGATCTCCATCAGCAGCCCCCGGTTCACCGGGTCGAAACCCTTGGTCGGTTCATCCAAAATCAACAGCTCCGGATTGTTGATAATCGTCACCCCCAGCTGAATCTTCTGCTGCTGTCCACCCGACAGCTTGCCAATTCGCGTCGCAGCCTGAGCGCCGAGCCCGACCCGTTCCAGGAATTCGGATGCCCGCCGCCGGGCGCCCACCCGGCTGAGCCCTTTGAGCCTGCCGAAGTACACCATCACCTCAAGCACCGGTTCGTTCTTGTACAGCCCCCGCTCCTCGGGCAGGTAACCGAGGCGGCTGCCGTCGGCCGGGGTAAAGACGCGACCATTTACGAGAGCTGCCCCCTCGCTCGGCTGGCAGATGCCGAGCAGTGCGCGAATGGTGGATGTTTTGCCGCTGCCGTTGCTGCCGAGGAAGCCGAATGTCTCCCCGCGGAACACCTCAAACGACAGGTCGTTGACCGCCACCTTGGCGCCAAACCGCACGTGGAGCCGCCGCACCGAGACGATCGCGCGTTCGCTTGACATAGTGCCTGCCCCCAGGGTTGTGCCGTCACGAGGGTAATTCATGACATTTGATCAAATTTAGCGCAGCGGGAAAGGAGATTGGGGGTGGTGGGCTACCCCCACTTCGGCCTCCGTTGTCATCACAATCTGTCATCTGTTCGGGGCGAAAATTTGCCCTCCTCCCCGATCGCCGAGCGGATCGCCTCCAATCGTCCAAGCGCCCACCACATTCATCAAAACTCAGCACCTCGCCAATCGGTGCGACAAGGAGCATCGCTTCATTGGCGATCGGGGTGACGCGCAGCAGGTCCTTCGCTGAGGGCGGATCACCGTCGAGATACTTGTAGCCGACCAGCATGCCCAGCGCGCCAGAGCGAAGTAACAGCAGCGCATCGGGAGTTTCCATTTCTTGAACTGAAATTTTTGGCAGCAGCTCCGCGCTCGGCACACCTCCAAGCACCCGAGGCAACAAAAATTGCAAAGCGGTGGCGTAGGTACCCACACCGATGGAGGGCGTTTCTGAGCGGCTTATCGACCGCAGGCTATCCAAAATTGGGCGTTAGCCCGAAGTCGCGGGTCGGTCGCGTCAACCAATGTCCGCCCCACCGGCCTAACCACGATCCGATTTCACGGTCCGCGAACAAGCAGCTCGACCTGAAGCATGCGCTCGAGGTTGCCGATGTGCTGAGTTATTACAGAAGGTACATAATCCAATTCCGACGCTGCGGCTGTCATCGATCCCGCTCTGACGACTTCAACAAAAGTTTTTGTCCATTTCAGATCGGGCGTATCGTTCACTATTTGCGAATTCTAACTTCCTGATCAATTACTCAAAAAAACTGATGCATTGATAATGAAGCACCGTAGAGATTTTGTGATATCCGAGATTCCCGGGAAGGCCCCACGATTATCACGCCGACAGCCATAAATGTGCTTCGAAAAGAACTCAGAATAGTCGATACCCTGGCGCTCTCAATCGGCCTGATGTCTCCAGCACTCGCTGTGTCGGCAGCCGGCGCGGGAGCCGCAGGGATCGTAGGCGGGCCGTTCTCCCGGTGTTTCTCTTCGCGGGCTTCGCCATCGCCTTCGTCGCCTACGGGTTCATTTATCCCTCTCGTCACTTTGCGCATGCCGGTAATGCCTACGGCTTGGTGGTCGTGAGCCTCGGGTCGCGCTTGGGCTTCGTTGCAGGCTGGTCTCTGTTAGCCACCTCCTTCTCTTTATCCCTAACTCTTTGCTCGCCTTCGGCGGCTTTATTTCTGTCTTCCTCGCGAAAACAAATATCTGGCCAAATACGCCGTTTATGCTTTTTAGCGCCATCGGGGCAGCAATCGTTTGGATCGCAGCCTCGGTCGACGTCAAAAACTGGCCCGCGGGCTGCTGGGAATCGAAGCTCCCTTTGTTGCAGTGATCCTCGTCCTCATGGTGGTGGTTATTCGCCTCCCCAATGGGGCTGCTCCGGACGGTCAAACCTTCACCGCCGCCGTGGTCCAATTTGGTGACGGCGTCGATACCCGCACGACCGCCCAGGGCTCGGTACCTGGATTTTTGGCGTTCGCCGGTTTCGAAGCTGCCGCCGGCCCCGACGAAGAAAGTCGTAATCCTCGGCACGATATACCCCGAGCATTATTTGATTTGGCGACCTCACGCACTTCGCAACCGGGGCCGCAGAACCTGGCTGTCGGTGGCGGCTCTCAGCATCGGAATTCTGGTGCTGCTCTCCGTGGCCTTGACACAGATCTATCCCGTGCCGGGTGCTCCATTTAGCTAATTCCCCTATATTGCGGCTGGCTGGCTTGTGATTGGCATCATCCTTGTTCTTGCAGCTCCCAGCCTCACCAAACGAATCGGTACCTCGCCCGCACGCGACGTGGGATTCACCGCGGTCGCACGCGACGTGGGATTCACCGCGGTCGCGCCCGACGCTGCGGTCGAAAAAGTAACGGCCCACTAGAGACGACCACATCGGCTTCAAGAGAAACGAGTATTCACAATGACCAGTCACCCGAGAAGCTTTGATATCGAAGCGCTCCGTCTCGAATTTCCCGCTCTCGTCGGCGGCACCGCATTCTTTGACAGCCCCGGCGGCACCCAATATCCCAACGCCGTGGGCGATGCCATTCGGGCGGCGCTCCTTGCCCCCTTGGCGAATCGAGGTACCGTATCTCAGGCCGAGAGGAATGCCGCGCAAATTGTGCAGCAGTCCCGAACGGCACTCGGCGACTTTCTTAATGTGGAAAGCGACACGGTTATTTTCGGCCGAAGCACCACGGCGTTGACCTTCGACATGTCCCGCGCGATTTCGAAGTCGTGGTTACCGGGCGACGAAATTGTTCTCACGACGCTTGAGCACAACTCGAACGTCAGCCCGTGGGTGATCGCAGCCGAACGAGCCGGAGCGGTGATTCGCTGGGTCGACTTCGATCCGGCAACCGGTGAGCTTGAGGTCGAAGCCGTGAGAGAGCAACTCAGCGACCGCACGCGACTGGTGGCGATTACGGCCGCGTCGAACGTGATCGGCACAGAACCCGATGTTGCCCAGATTGCGGATGCAGTGCATCTGGTGGGCGCGCTGCTCTGGGTTGACGGCGTTCACTACGCGGCCCACGCGCTGGTCGATGTTCCGGCGATGGGTGCGGATTTCTTCACCTGTTCGCCGTATAAATTTCTCGGCCCGCATTGTGCCGCGGTGACCGGCCGTCGCGAACTGTTGGAGGGGTTGTTGCCGGATCGGCTGTCGGTCTCACCGTCGGTTGTGCCGGAGCGATTCGAGCTCGGCACCCTTCCCTACGAGTTGATGGCCGGAACTACGGCAGCGATCGACTTTTTGGCCAATATCGCACCGTTCGGAACCGAGGGCCGCCGGCAACGGTTGAAATCCTCGATTGCAGCGGTCGACGCGCACGAAACGCAGCTTCGGGTGACGATCGAAGCGGGCTTGGCCGAGTTCGAACAGCTTACGATTCACTCCCGGGCAAAACGTCGCACACCGACGCTGTTTGTCTCACTGGCAACCCACCGCGAAAAAGAGCTGTCGCGCTTTCTCGGGGACAGAAACATCAATACTCCGGCGAGCCATTTTTATGCCGTCGATGCCTCTCACCGACTCGGTCTCGGATCCGAGGGGGCACTCCGCATCGGTCTCGCGCCCTACAATAACCGAAATGACGTCGATCGCCTGCTCAACGCGGTCTCCGATTTTTTCGCCTAGCCACAAACACACCGACTTTGAAATGGGAATCTCAATGAACGCAGACCTGGGGGCCTACACCACCGCAACAAAGGACTGGGGTCGGTGGGGGCCGGATGACTCAATCGGTCGCGGCAATTTGCTCGACGCCGATAGCGTGGTTGCGGCCAGTCGCGTGATTCAGACCGGAGAACGCTTCAGTCTTGCAATCCCGATGGGATCCCCCGGCGGGGACCCGTGCCTGCCGGGTCGGGCCACCGAGCACCACACCATGGTGCAGACCGCCGAAGACTACAGAACCGGCAGACTCGCCCCGCTCGCCGGGGGAATGCAATACGCCGATGACCGCATTGAGGTGGCGTGCCACGGCACAACGCACATGGATTCGCTGGGTCACGCCTTCGCCGACGACACCATCTGGAACGGGGTGCAGGCTGATTCCGACAGCCAGGGAGTGCACAGCGCCGACATCGCCTCTCTCGCCCGAAAGGGCGTTGTCGGCCGCGCGGTGCTTGTGGATCTTCCCCGCCATCGCGGGGTGAAGAATCTTCCCATGCGCACTCAGATTGGCATCGCGGAGGTAGAAGCCGCGCTTATTCGCCAGCGGGTCACGCTGCTGCCCGGGGACACCCTCATCCTGCGCACCGGCATTTTCAGCTTCTTTTACGAAAACGGCCCGGCTGCCTACTACGCCGATTTTGTGGAGCCGGGGCTGATCTACGAGCCCAGAACCCTCGAGTTCTTTCGGGAGCACGATCTCGCCGGCCTCGGCAGCGACACCCTCTGCAACGAGCAGGCCCACAACGAGTCTGTCGATGCGACCTTCCCGCTGCATGTGCTGCTACAGCGAAACCTCGGCGTTATCTTCCATGAAGCCCTCTGGCTCGACGACTGGGCAGACTACTGCGACTCGGTCGGTCGCTACGTGGGGTTTTACGTCGCCGCCCCGCTGCACATCGTCGGCGGTTCCGGTTCGCCGATGAACCCCATCGTCATTATGTGAGGCCGACTACCGCCGTCTGTGGACTCGTCTTTTCATTCGGCGGATAATCGCCAAAAGACGTATCTTTCGCAGAAAAAGGTAATCTGGGGGCTGCCCACGCTACGCGTCGACCACATTCACCGAGGAGTTACCGTGACCAGTCAATTCACCCTTTTCACCGGCCAGTGGGCCGACCTCCCGTTCGAGGAGGTCGCTCGGTTGGCATCCGGGTGGGGCTATGACGGATTGGAGATCGCGGTCTCCGGCGATCATCTGGACGCCGGCCGCTGGGATGACGATGCCTACGTTCAGGGCAAACTCGACATCCTCGCCAGACACAACCTCAAGGTCTGGGCGATCTCCAACCACCTCACCGGTCAGGCGGTCTGCGATGACCCGATCGATTTTCGTCATCAGGCGATTGTCGGATCCCGGGTGTGGGGCGACGGCAACCCGGAGGGGGTTCGTCAGCGTGCCGCCCAGGAGATGAAAATGACCGCGCGGCTGGCTCAAAAACTCGGAGTAGATACAGTCGTCGGGTTCACCGGGTCGGCTATCTGGCAGTACGTGGCCATGTTTCCACCCGTCTCGGCCGCGGTGATTGAGGCTGGTTATCAGGACTTTGCCGATCGCTGGAACCCGATTCTCGATGTGTTCGACGAGTGCGGGGTTCGGTTTGCACACGAGGTGCACCCCTCAGAAATCGCCTACGACTACTGGAGCACCGTGCGAACCCTCGAAGTAATCGGGCACCGCCCGGCATTCGGGTTGAACTGGGATCCGAGCCACTTCATGTGGCAGGGCATCGATCCGGTGAGCTTCATCTCGGATTTCCAAGACCGCATCTACCACGTGGACTGCAAGGACACGAAGCTGCGGATGACCGGACGTAATACGGTGCTCGGTTCGCATCTGCCCTGGGGCGATCCGCGGCGGGGGTGGGACTTCGTCTCCGCCGGCCGAGGGGATGTTCCGTGGGAGTCGAGTTTTCGGGCGCTCCGCGCGATCGACTACACCGGTCCGATCTCGATCGAGTGGGAAGACGCGGGAATGGACCGCTTGAAGGGCGCCCCCGAAGCACTGGCCGCGATGAAGCGCTTTGACTTCGGCCCGCCGCAGGCATCTTTCGACGCCGCGTTCAACACCCAGGGTTAACGAAAAGCGGCGGGCTCCCGTAGGGAACCCGCCGCTTTGAGATTGGTACTACTTCTTGTAGACCCCGGTCACGCTTGCGGGTGCGTCGGAGTGGTAGACCTGCTTCCAGGCATCAAGCAAGTTGCTGTGATCCACCGGCAGCGAGGCGAGGGCCACGTAGCCGGGAACGGTCTTGCCGATGTAGGACGCTGCCGCGAGGCGCGCTTCGGTGACGCCCTGATCGAAGGGGCGCTGGGCACCGAGGCCGACAACCAGTTCGTTCTTCGCCAGAGCAACAGCGGCGTTGGTGCCGAGGTCTTCGGTGGCGATCTTCAGATCGGTGCGACCGGCAGAGCGAGCGGCGGCCATGACACCGTCAGCCGGCACGTCCCAGACGGCCCAAATCCCGGCGAGGTCGGGGTGCTTGGTGAGCATCGCGTTGGCAACGCCCTGAGCGTCTCCGGCAAAGTCGGGGCCAGCAATTCCCTTTTCTTCCACGATCTGGATGTCGGGGAAGTTGTCTTTGATCGTTGTCTTGAAGCCCTCGTAGCGCTGCTTTGTCACGAAGAAGTCGGCCTGGTGATAGATGAGGCCGATTTTGCCCTTGCCTGCGAGAGAGCGAGCCATGAGGTAGGCCGAGGTGACGCCGTTGCCGTAGTTATCGGCCGAAACGACGGAGACGTAGTCCTTGCCGGCAACGAATCCCTTGGGAACGTTGTCCATGAAGACGAGGTGGGCGCCACCAGCAGAAGCCTTACGGAAGGCATCAGCGGTCGCCACCGGGTCGGTCGGTAGCGACACGATGATGTTCGGCTTCTTGGCCATGATGGTCTCGATGTCGGAGACCTGCTTGCCGGCGTCGAAGTTGGCGTCGGTGACGGCCACAACTTCGATGCCCAGACGCGCGAACTCGCTCTTAAGGCCGGCGATCTGCGCGGTGGACCAGTCGTTGCCGCCGTAGTGCATGGCGATCGCGGCGGTGAGTTTCATGGCCTTGACCTGCGTGACCTCAGCATCGCTGAGCTCTGCTGCCGCGACCGGGGCCGGTTCTTCGCCGTTTGGGCCCTTGCTCAGCACCTTGCTGCTGAGGGCGGCGAGGCCGGCATCGATCTTGGCCATGACTGCGGAATCACTGGGCTTGTCGGTGGCCGATCCTCCGGATGCGGCGCACCCGGAGAGCAACAACACGGCGGCGACAGCCACGGTTGCCAGCTTGATTGGGGTTTTCATTGTGTTCTTTCTCCCTTGAAAGTTTGTGATGGATCGGGATGGTGTGAGTGGGCAGTTGCCTTCATCGCGGTCAGACGGGATGCTGCGGCGTAGTTGCGCTGCAGTGCCGTTACTGAACGCTAACACTTCTATCGAATTTCATGCAAAAGACTTCGGTAACAAATTGACTTTACTTTTTAAGTGGCAGAGCGAGCGCCGGGGCTGGGGCAACCTCCGCCCAAGTTCTCGTCTGGGACGCCAGCAGCACGGCGTCGGTGATTGCGGCAGCGCGAAGCCCGTCCTCGAATGTTGGGAGCCCCCCGACGCTCTCGCCGACAAACGCCCGATAGGCATCGGCCATGAAAGCGTTGAAAGAATCCTGGTAACCCTGAGGGTGACCTGCGGGAAGCAGCGCATATTTGCGGGCGTCCGCGCCTCGGAGCCCCGCAGTTCCGCTGGTGATCGTGCGGGACTCATCAAGTCCCCCAATCCACAGCTCGTTCGGGCTCTCCTGATTGAACTGATACGACCCCTCAGAGCCATCGAATGAAAACCACAGCCGGTTCTTTCGGCCTCGGGAAATTTGACTCACGGTCAATGAGCCCACCGCCCCACGGTCGGTCTCGAACAGCACGGTTGCCACGTCTTCGGTGCCAACAGGGCACGACGCACTCGCCGCACCTCGGCTGCGATAGGGCGTGGAGAGGTTCGCGGCGATCCGCACGATGCGATGCCCGGTAACAAACTCCATCAGATCGCACCAGTGCACACCGATATCCGCGAATGCTCGAGAGACACCGCCCTTTGCCGGGTCCACTCGCCAATTGGTCGAAAGCGGCTCGGCCAGCCAATCCTGTAGATACGACCCGTGAAGCAACAGCAGATCCCCGGCCTCGCCGGCCTGAATCCGAGTGCGGATTTCCCAAATCGTCGGATAGTAGCGGTAGGCGAACGGTACTGCCGTCGGCACTCGGGCCGCGCATGCCGCTTCGGCCAACGTTGTAGCGTCGGCCAGAGTGGTCGCCAGCGGCTTCTCGCAAATCACCGGCTTGCCCGCCGCAATGGCGGCAAGCGAGAGTTCGGCGTGAAGATCGTTCGGGGTGCAGACGTGGATCACGTCGATCTCGGGCGAGGCGATCAATTCCAATGCCGAGTCGAAACTCTGCTGAGCTCCGATTCGTTGCGCAGCGGCTTGCGCGCTTGCCCGACTGGAGGTGCTGACCCCGGCGACCGTGTGCCCCGCGGCACGCACCGCCCGCGAGTGCACCTCGGCCATAAACCCTCCCCCAATGATTCCGGCGCGCAAGGGGGCGTCGAACAACATCTATTTCTTCTTCGACAGAGCCACGGCGGCGATGATGATCGCACCGCGGATGATTTGCTGCTGGCTGACGTCAAGCCCGGCCAGGATGAGGCCGTTGTTCACGAGCCCGATAAACAGTGCACCGAAGAGGCTGCCGACAACACGGCCGCGCCCCCCGAAGAGACTGGTTCCCCCGAGAATCACCGCGGCGATGACCGACAGCTCGTCTCCGGTGCCCCACTGGAATCGACCGGACTGCAGCCGCCCCGCGTACAGCATGCCGGCAACGCTCGCAGCCAACCCGGAAAGCACCAGCACCGTGAATTTAATGCGGGAGGTGTTGATTCCGGTGAACTGCGCCGCGGTCTGGTTGCCTCCCGTGGCCAGCACCTGGCGACCGAACTTGGTTTTGTTCATCACCAGGGCACCGACGGCCACGAAGACGAGCGCCCAGATCAGCAGACCCGGGATGATGCCAATGTCGCCGCCGCCAAAGAGGGCGTTGAAGAAGGGGTCGGCAATCGGGATGGGGGCGGAGTCGGTAATCCAGCGCGCGACTCCCACGACGAGCCCCAGCATCCCGAGGGTCACCAGGAATGACGGCACCTTCAGAAGCGACACGAGACCACCGTTGACGGCACCGATCACCAAACCAACGCCGAGGCCAGCCAAGATACCAACCACTGTGCCGAAGTGCGAGATCGCGATCGCGGCGACAACGCTCGACAGCCCGGCAACACTTCCGATGCTGAGGTCAATTTCGGCGGTCGCGATCACGTAGGTCATGGCAACCGCCATCACCGAGATGCTCGCGGTCTGGCGCACGATGTTCAGCAGGTTGTTCGGGGTCGTGAAGCCGTCGTTGCCGAGGGTAATGGCGAACAGCAGGAAAGCGGCAACGAAACCGATATAGATCACATTTTGGCGCCAGTCCACCCGCCGGACCGCGGAAAGCGGTTTGGTAAAAACGCTCGTTGTGGTGGACATTTACGCTCCCTGAATTGCAAGTTGGAGATATTCCTCGTTCGGAATCTCAGATCTGACCATATTTTTTACGACTTCCCCGTTGCGCAGCACCAGAATCCGGTCGCTCACGGCGAGGAGTTCGGGCAGCTCGGAGGAGATGAAGAGCACTCCCTTGCCGTCATCCGCAATCGCCCGAACCATGTCGAGAATCTCCGACTTGGTTCCAATGTCAACGCCCGCGGTGGGCTCATCCATCATCAACACCTTCGGTTCGGTGCCGAGCCATTTGGCAATCACCACTTTTTGCTGGTTGCCGCCCGACAGCTTTCCCACCGCCATGGTGGGATTCGAGACCTTGATCGAGAATTTGGAGATCAACGTCTGGGCGAGACTGACAATCTTTTGCGCATTCAGAAAGCCGCCGGATGTGGTGCGGTCAAGCAGCGGAAGCATCAGGTTGTCGCGCACGGAATGCTCAAGCACGAGTCCCTGCGATCGGCGGTCCTCGGGAATGAGGGCGAGCCCCCTGGCCATAGCCTGTTTGGTGCTGCGGATGGTTACCGGCTTGCCGCCGATTTTCACCGATCCGCTGGAGAGCGCGTCGATACCGAACAGCGCACGTACAAGCTCGGTTCGCCCGCTTCCCATCAGCCCCGCAAGCCCGATGATTTCGCCCTCGCAGAGGGTGAACGAAACATCTCGAACGCGTGCGCCGCTGGTTAACCCGGTCGCTTCCAACACGGGTACACGACCGGCGCTCGCCGCCCGCTCACGCCATTCGAGCTGCCCGTCGATTTTGCGACCCACGATGCCCTCCACGATCTCGGCCGGAGTGATGCTGCTGAGAGCGCTGGTGAGAACATGGGCGCCGTCGCGCAGCACAGTGATGCGATCGGCGATGCGGTAGATCTCATCCATTCGGTGGGAGATATAGATGATCGAAATCCCGCGGGCCTTGAGGCGCCCGATGAGCTCGAACAGGGCTTCTGCCTCATGCTTCGCCAGACTTGCCGTCGGCTCATCCATGATCAGAACCTTCGCGTTTTGGGCGAGGGCCTTGGCAATTTCGGTGAGCTGCCAGTAGGCGGTGCTGAGGTTTGCCAGGGGGGCTGCGGGGTCAACTTCCACGCCCATATCGGCAAAGATCGCCGCGGTTCGCTCCCGGGCAACCCGATCGGAGATGAGAAAGCCCCGCTCAATCGGCTCCGCGGTGAGAAACACATTCTGCGCCACGGTGAGGGTCGAGATCAGACTGAACTCCTGAAAGACCATGCCGATTCCGGCGGCACGGGCCGCGAAGGTGTCGGTAATTTTGACCGGGATGCCGTCGACTCGAATTTCTCCGGAATCGGCGGTGTAAACGCCCTGCAGAATCTTCATCAGCGTGGATTTTCCGGCACCGTTCTCACCGGCGAGGGCATGAACTTCCCCCTTCACCAAGGAGAAGTCCACGTTTTTCAGCACGACAATTCCGCTGAACGCCTTAGAGATGCCCGACATTTCGACGACCTGCTCCGCTGACACCGTGGTGCCAGTCGCTGCGCCGGTCACGTCGGCAGTCGCTGCGCCGGTCATTTCACCCGTCACTGCGACACCGACAGGGTGCCGGTTTCACGGTCGAGGATCGGCACCTGAGTCCAGAGTCCGGTCTCGGCCGAGTCGAGAATTGCGTGGTCGACCAGGGCCACCTGGTAACCGTCGCCGAAGTCGGGGCGAACCGGTTCTCCGCCGGCGATGGCGGTGAAGAAGTCGTGGGCCTCGATAATCTTGGTCTCGCCGTAGCCGATGCCGAGCGCGGGGATGGGCCAGAGGTTGGCGCCGTTGGGATGGTTCGGACCGGTGTACACGGTGCGGAATCCACGGCGGTCTCCCCCGTCGGACTTGAAACAGACCTGCAACTCATCGCGATTCTCGTAGTTGAAGTAGATGGAGCCCTCGGTTCCGTGAATCTCGAAGGTAATGAAGTTGTTGCGGCCCCAGGCGTTGCGGGTCGCCTCAAGCGAGCCCACCGCGCCGCTGGCAAATCGCACCAGGGTCATCACCTCGTCATCCACGTCGACCGCGGCCATCGGGCCCGAGTCAACGCGGCTGTTGCCCAGGGAGTCGGAACCCGCGGACTGAACGGGGCGTTCCTTAATGAAGGTTGAGGTGAGGGCGCTCACCGAGGTGATGTCGCCGGCGAGGTAACGGGCGAGATCGACGATGTGCGTGGCAATGTCTCCTACCGCGCCGGAGCCGGCAATCTTCTTTTGGAAGCGCCAGGACAGCGGCGACGACGGGTCGGCGCTCCAGTCCTGAAGGTAGGTCGCCCGAAAGTTCAAAATCTCACCGATCGAGCCTTCATCGATGTACTTCTTGGCGAGCGCTACGGCGGGGGTGCGACGGTAGTTGAAGGCCACCATGTGCACCTGCGTGCTGAGTCGAGCCGCGGCATACATTGCGGCGGATTCTTCCACGGTTCGCGCCAGCGGCTTTTCGCAGATGACGTGCTTGCCGGCTTCCAGAGCTGCGATCGCAATCTCCGCGTGCAGGTGGTTGGGGGTGGCGATGTCGATGACGTCGATTTCGGGGTCATTGACGATGCTGCGCCAGTCGCTGGTAAAGCGCTCGAAGCCGAAGCGCGCCGCGGCATCCTGGGCGAGTTCATCCGTGGCCTCCGCGATCACTTTCTTGACCGGCATGATCTCGGTCGGCCAGAAAAACATGGGTACGGCTGAGTAGGCGAGCGAATGCGCCTTGCCCATAAAGCCGCCGCCGATGAGACCAACATTGATGTTCTTCATTGAAACTCCTAGGGGTTGAGCGTGCAAAGTTACTGGGTGGGGTGGGCGTGCAGGGGGTTGCTGCTGCGCGACGAACGGTCAGTCGGCCAGGAGCGCGTCGAGGTAGCGCTTGCTGATTTCGGCGGCTTCCTTCGGGTCCCCGTCGTAACCATCGAGTTCGACCATGAGCCAGCTGTCGTAGCCAGTCTCCTTCACCGCGGCGATGATGTCGGCAAAGTCGAGGTGGCCCTCGCCGAGCGGCAGAAACTGCTGGGTGTCGCGGTCGTAGTCCTTTAGGTGCACGTGCACAACGCGTTCGGCGTACTGACGAATCAGCGCGGCGGGGTCGCCACCGCCGGCCGCGAGATGCGCGGTGTCGGGGCAGAACCGAATGCTCGTGAGGGCCATCAGGCGGTCGAGCCCTTCCGGCGTCTCAACGAGGGTGCCGAGATGCGGGTGGTAGCTGGATTCCAGGCCGTGGGCTTCCGCAATCGCCATTGCCCGGTCAAGCCCGTGCGCAAGTGCCTCGAAGTCACCGTCGTGAGCGGCTCCCGAGCGCTTCGCTCCCCCGCCGATAACCAGGCGAGTTGCTCCAAAACGAGCCGCGAGCGTTGCCGCGCGGGTGATCTTGGCGAGTTCGTCGTCGAGGATGTCGGCGTAGATGAAGTTCGCGCCGGTGTACACGCTCACCAGCTCGAGGTTCGTCTCGCGCAGCCATCCGAGCAGAATCTCGGGGGTGCCTTCGAAGTCGACGAGATTGCCGTCAAATAGTTCAGTGCCGGTGTAGCCCGCCGCGGAGATGTCCCGCAGAGCCTGCTCGGTGCTCCCGTTGGTGCGATAGAAGAGGTCTTTCACGCTGGTAACGCCGCCGGCGGTGCCTACGACTCCACCCCAGGTAATGGTCGGGTAGCCGAGTTTCATCAGTGTCTCCTCGTTGAGAGCCGTCGGTGTGACGGGAGCAGTCGGGCTGATTGCCGCAACCGCAACCCAGTCTCGCACGACACGCACCTTTTGTCGAATATCGGCGTTAGAATCACAGCTATGGTCGTTCCAGTCCCTGACTTTCGATGGCATGATGCCAAAGCAGGGACAAGCTCAGCGAAAGATAGGAGACATCATCGTGACGAAGATTGCGGGCGGATTCGGTGCCAGCGAACTTTTTCAGTTCCTACGCGACGGGGAGCCGCGCACACGCGCTGAGCTCGCCCAGCTCACGGGCCTTGCCCGTTCCACGATTTCACTGCGAATCGACGAGCTCCTGCAGCACGGCCTGATTACCCCCGTCGGCGAAGCGGTGTCGACCGGCGGACGCCCACCGGCCCAAATCGCCCTCAACCCGGGGGCGCGGGTTGTTGTTGCGGCTGACCTCGGGGTGACCCACGGGCGCGTCGCCATCACCGATCTCTCCGGTGCGATTCTGAGCCACGTACTCGAAGACCTCGTGATCGCCAACGGCCCGGTGGAAGTGCTCGATTGGTTGGCGCTCACGATCACGAAGCTGATGACCGAATGTGGTCGACCCCTCGCAGACCTGGTTGCCGTCGGCATCGGACTCCCCGGGCCGGTGGAGCATGAAAGCGGCAAGCCGACCAATCCGCCGATCATGCCGGGCTGGGACGGCTTCGACGTTCCCGCATACCTGGCCGAGACCTTTCCCGTTCCCATCCTGGTGGACAACGACGTCAACATCATGGCGCTCGGCGAACGGGCGATGGGCTGGCCCGATACCGAAGACATCATCTACGTCAAGGTCTCGACCGGCATCGGCTCAGGAATCATTGGCGGAGGGGTGCTCCAACGCGGTGCCCAGGGCATCGCTGGCGACATCGGCCACATCAGAATTCCGCGCGGCACCGGTGTCGTGTGCAAGTGCGGCAATGAGGGCTGCCTCGAGGCTGTCGCGGGCAGCCCCGCTATCATCGCGGACCTCCGCGGTGCCGGGCATGATGTTTCGACGGTCGCTGACCTCGTCGCCCTGGTGAAATCGGGTGACACCGGTGCCATTCAGGCCGTCCGCCAAGCTGGCCGCGACATTGGCGAGGTGCTTACGGTGTGCGTCAGCATCGTCAATCCCTCGGTAATTACCATCGGCGGGGCATTGGCGCAGGCGGGAGAGCACATCATCGCGGGCGTGCGCGAAGTGGTCTATTCGCGAGCAACTCCCTTTGCCGCGGAGTACCTCTCCATCGTGCAGTCCCGCGCTGGCGAGATGGCGGGAGTCGCCGGGGCGAGCATCATGGCCGTGGAACGCGCTCTGTCGCCGGAGGGTATCGACGGGATGGGCGCGGCAAAAGCAGCAACTGGCGACTAATAGCGCATTTCACAGATCCGCAACTCGCAGATCAAGGCAAAGGAGCAGCCCATGGGGCGATTAGATGCACGGGTAGCGATTGTCACCGGCGGCGCCCGGGGAATCGGGTTCGGCATCGCGTCGCGGTTTGCCCGAGAGGGGGCAGCCGTGGTGATTGCCCAGCGATCGGTGAGTGAGGGCGCATCCGCGGTTGCCGCGATAGAGGCGGAGGGCGGGCGAGCGGTCACCATCGCGACCGACATCACCGACGAAGCCAGCGTGCAGGCATTGGTCGATCAGACGGTGGCCACCTTCGGCGGGCTCCACGTGCTGGTCAACAACGCGGGCACCGGAATCGCCGAACAGCTGTGGGAGCTCGATTACGCGGAATATCAGCGGGTGATGAACGTGAACGTCGGCGGCGCGCTGCTCTGCATGAAGTTTGCCTCGCGCGTCATGATGGCCGCCGGGCACGGCAGCATCATCAACATTTCGTCGATCCAGGGGGTGCTGCCGCTGGCCCAATCGGCGGTCTACGCCGCCACCAAGGGCGCCATCAACCTCATTACCCAACAGACCGCCCTCGATCTCGGGCCATACGGAATCCGCGTCAACGCCATCGCACCGGGCTTCATCGACAACCCAATGATGAACCAGTACTGCGATCTCGTGTCGCCGACCCCCGGTGCAACCCTCGCCGCGGCAAAAAAATCGCTTCCGCTCGGCCGCCTCGGCAGCCCGGCCGACATCGCCGGCGCCGCCATTTTCTTCGCCACGGATGATTCGGCGTGGGTCACCGGCACGACCCTGCTGGTCGACGGCGGATCGCTCTGCCACGGGCCGATCGGCTGAAAGCGAGGCTCCGTTTACGAATGGGCCTTATTTAGGCTTGCAACGACCGCTGGAATTCACCCCGGGCAAAGAGCTGCTAGTAACTCTTAGTGGTGTCAGAACCGGAATTCGAGATGATCGCGAGTCCCGCACTCGTGCCGAGCAGAACCGCGCCCGCCTCAAGAAGCGCGATCGACTGCTCGTAATGCTTGATCGACCCGGAGGCCTTCACGAACACCCCGGCCGGCGCGCGCGCCACCAGGTAGGCAATGCTTTCCGGGTTGGCTGTCTCGACCTGACCGCTGCTGGCATTCTTCAGGTAGGTTACCCCGGCTTCAATCGCGAGTTGCACCGCAAGTTCTCGCTCGGCGCCGCTGGGCAGGGGCAGCTCGAGCATGACCTTGATCGGAACCCCTGCCGCACGCACGACGCCCGCAATATCATCGCGAAACTCGTCGTACATTCCGCTTTTCAGCCACCCCACCTGCACACCGATATCAATCTGGGTGGCACCAGCTTTAACCAATTGCTCGGCTTCAAACGCCTTACCCGCACTAGTGGTCACCCCAACGGTGGGGAAGTCGAGCGCGGACGCGATACCGACACCGGTGCCCGCGAGCTCGTGCGCGACAATCGAGACCCAGGAGCCGGGAACCATCGCCGCATTAAAGCCGTACTCCACGGTTTCTTTGGCGTGGGCGATGATCTGATCGCGAGTCGTGCCCACTTCGATCTTGGTGTGCTGAATATAGGGAGCTAGTTGCGCGGGAGTCAATGCGCGGAAATCGATCGTCATGGTTTTCTTTCTTGGCTGGGTTGCTGTCTGGCGTTAACGGGCAGGGGGTAGCAGGCCGGCCGATTCCCTATCGCCATCGGCAACGGGCATCCGGATGCATCCGTGCCTCAGAATCAAGCTAAGGCAATCGTCCCATCAGGTTTCGGATGTCTTGAGGTCGGGGTAGCGAATCAATGACCCCGGCGATGGTCACAGCGTGCGATCCGGCGGCCACTGCCTGTTGCACGGCGGCCCCAAGCGGTAATCCGTCCACCAGGGCAACCGCGAGAGCTGCCGTAAAACTGTCACCGGCGCCCGTCGTGTCGAGAACACGATGCGCGGGGATGGCAGAGACAACCGTGACGCGATTACGGTCGTCGACGACGGCTCCGTTCGCGCCCCGCGTCAATACGATGACGGCGTCCGTGACAGCGCGGAGGCGGGCGACAAGTTCTTCGTATTCGAGCCCATGGTCGGCTGGCAACCCCACCAAGATGGCCGCTTCGCTCTCGTTCGGCGTGAGGTAGTCAATCAGTTTCCAGAACGCATCCGGAAGTACCGCCGCTGGAGCCGGGTTGAGCAGCACTCGCGTGTGCTCCTCCCGGGCTATTTTCAGCGCTGCGCCGACCGCGTCGAGGGGGATTTCCATCGAGACCACCAGCATGTCCGCCTCGGCGATGGTGCCCCGAAACGCTTCGACATGCGTGGGGCTGAGCTCATCGAGCGCACCGGGGGCAATGACGATGCGGTTCTCCCCCGATTCGTCGACGAGGATAAACCCAATCATGGTCGGGGCGGTCGCCGTCACCACATGAGCCGCGTCAACGCCTTCGCGTTGCCAGAGGGCACGAGCCGCCTGGGCCATTTCGTCGCCACCAACCGCGGTGAGAAGACTCACCTGGGCACCGAGTCGGGCCATCGCTATCGCTTGATTCGACCCCTTGCCACCGGGTCCGGCGGCATACGCGCCGCCCACAATCGTCTCGCCCGGGCCCGGCACCCGCCCCACGCGCATGGTCATCCCCACGCCGTAACTACCAACAACCGCGATCTTCATCAGTGCCCTTGTCTTCGTACGACGCTGTACAGAACGCGAGCCTAGTGTTTCATCGTCACCGGCACCCACCCAGCGCCGAGTCACGGCACCAGCCGAATAACTGTCGGGCCAGTTCCCTAGGGTTTAGGGTCCACTCCAGCCGCCTGCCACTCCCCAAACGTCGTTTTCAGATCACCTCGCGACGTGGCCCGGTATCAATTCCCGCAAATACTCCCGCAGCCCCGGATCGCACACATAAACGTAGGTGCCGCGAATCCCGCGCGTGAGCAGCACCGCGTAGACATTCCGGATGAACCGGAGCAGGTCGCCATCCGTCGTGATCCGGCCGCTGATGCGGTTATTCTCCTTGCTCTTGACATCAAAGCAAAACTTCCGATCGACCACGATTTTGCCGTCGATATAGCGAAGATCGGTTCCGATGATCACTCCGGCGTAGTTGAGGTCGTAACCCTGCACGGTATGAATGGAGCCGACTTCTTCGAGCGCATTCTTGGAGGCAATCCAATCGGTCGTCGCGCTATTCCAGCGGAGCTGGCAGCCGTCGATCTCAATGTCATAGGTGGTTTTGTCTTTCTTGCTCTTCCACGGCCAAGCAATTCCCGCAAGCACTCGGGACAACCCGGCTTCGGCGTCTCGCTCATGAATCTCGGTAATCATCGCCGGGAGGCTGTCGAATTGGCGAAAGTCGTAGCCGTCGAAGGTCTCCTGCGCCACAATGGCCGTCGGGTCTGCCAGCGTGGGAATGCCGAGGATCCGCCGGATGTAGCCGACATAGTCAGCCCCCGCCTGCACCCGAAGTTGCGATACCAGTGCGTAGTGTCGCTGCTGCAGTTTCGCGTCCCGTGCGATTGTCTCGAGGAGCTCCTCTGGCAGGTCTGCTGGGCGCACACTCTGGGCGGTATCCATCAAAAAAATCTGATGTTTGCTTTTCGCCCGCAGCCAGTCCAACTGGTTTTTTGTGGTGTCATCGTTGCCGAAAATGTCCGTAGTGATGTCGGCAAATTTCTTGTTGAGCACCCCAGACGGCTGGTTGGCCCGCTGGTTGAGCCGATGAGACTCATCCACCACGATCAGGTCGAATTGCTCGTCCGAGGCACCCACATCGAAGGCGGTCATGACCATGTCTTCGCGCAACCCCGGCGTCTTACTGAACACCTTCTTGATCGATTCCCGCAGGGACTGCTGCGGAATGACAAACGCAATCCGGATGCCGTCGAGCAGTTGCCGATACCCCTCGACGAAGAACTCGGAGAAAAGGGTGTCGCCGTCGAGGTCTTCGGCGACCACAGTTTTCGCGATGTCCGTGAGCAACTTCACCAGGTAAATCCCGACGACGGTCTTGCCGGTGCCGGGCTCCCCCTGGACAACAATCGTGCTCCCGGCATTAGATCAGAGGTCGGCAAAGAGCCCCTCAAGAATGTCTTCGACGGCGATCGCCTGATCGTGCGTCAACGCCTTGAACGGCGACAACTTAAATAGGTCGCTGTTCTCGATCTGGGGAATGCTGCGGGTAAACACGCCGTCAGCCCGAAGGCGGTCGAACACCTCGGTGAAGGTCTCTCGATAGAGCGCCCGGTCGTAGTACTCGGCGTCCACGATCCCGTCGTTGCGATTGAGCACGCGATATTGGCCGTCACCCGCAAGCATCCGAATCAGAAAAGATTCCAGGTCGAGACAGACCGACTTGTTAAAGGTCGCATCCACAATGACGCGAATAGTGCTGAGGTTCTTCTTCTCTACGGAGTCGAAATGCTGACGCATTCGAGCGACTGCGTTGCGCGACTCCCCCACGTAAACGTCGTTGAGTTTCTTTCCGGATGCCGCGCTGCCAGTGGTTTTGGCATCGTCGAGAACGTAGACCACCGGCCAGTTGCTGTTGCGTGGGTCTAACCCACCCCAGGTTCTGACGGCGTCAGGCAGAAAATTTATCCGCTCGATGTCAAAGGGCATCGTATTTGTCGCTCCGCCCGCGGGACTTAATAACCGGGTACTTAGCCCGGGTCACCGCAAGCTTGTCGCGCACGATTTGGTTCGGGTTTACGCCAAGACGGTCGGCGAGAAGCAGACAGTAGGTAAGCACGTCGGCTAGCTCCCCCTGCACGCGACCCAAATCGGCATCCGCATTCCATTGATAACACTCGAGCAGTTCCCCAGCTTCAATCGCGATGCTCTTCGCGAGGCTCTCTGGATGGTGAAACTGCCCCCACTCCCGCTCGGCAACGAAGGCGGCGAGTTCATCATGGACTGACGGGTCAATCATGCGGTAAACCTAGCAGGGGTGCTGAGTGTTGCCAGCCGGAAGACCTCTGTAGGTGGTTGATGTCGCTACCTGCACTGCCGGCACCGGGCGGCGAGAATCGCCAAATTGCCGCGCCGCAAGTACATTCCGCCCGCTGTGGTACGACTAATTAATTTTCAGACGGAGACATCGTGGAATTTGAAGAGCTCATCACCGCAATGGCACTGAAAGTGAAAAACCAGCGCGAGGTCATGCAGACTGAAGAGGCCACAAAGAATGCCTTTGTTATGCCTTTTATCTCGAACATCCTCGGATACGACGTCTTTAACCCCTTAGAAGTTGTCCCCGACTTTACCGCTGACGTCGGAATAAAAAAGGTGAAAAAATCGACTACGCCATCATGCGCGATGGTGAAGTTCAAATGCTTATCGAGTGCAAGAAGTCGACAGAACCGCTCAAAATCAAAAACGCCTCCCAGCTCTATCATATTTCGCGGTCACGAACGCACGAATCGCGGTTCTGACTAATGGGGAGATTTACAAGTTCTACACCGACCTTGATGCACCCAACTGAATGGATGACAAGCCGTTTTTGGTTCTAGATCTGTTGGATATCGACGAATCGCTGTTACCCGAACTTCGAAAGCTCACCAAGGACGTCTTTGACCTAGATTCGATTATTAATGCCGCTGGTGAGCTCAAATACATCGGTCAGATTAAACGCACGATTGCTGCGCAATTTAAAGAGCCGGAAGACGAGTGGATTCGATTCTTCACCACGCGATTGTATGAAGGAACCTTCACCCAGCGTGTCCGAGTTCAATTTACCCTCTTGGTTACGAAAGCCACCAAGCAATTCCTAAACGATCAAGTAAGCGAGCGCCTTAACCTTGCCCTTGGGAGCAATAACTTTTCTTGTGTGGAGGAGGGGGAGCAGGAGGGGGCCGTAACCAGTCATGTTGCGGTTCAGAACGACTTAGTCCGGGATACCGAGGTCGAGACCACTCCCGAGGAACTCGAGGGATACCAAATAATTAAGGCAATCGCCTGCAGCGAAGTGAAACCGCAACGTGTTGTCCACCGAGACTCGAAGACCTACTTTGCAATTCTTCTTGACGACAACAATCGGAAGCCAATCGCCCGGCTCCATTTCAACGGCAAGTCGAAAAAATTTCTCGGCTTATTCGACATCAACAAGGTAGAAACGCGTCACGAGATCAATTCGCTTGAAGCTATTTACTGATATCCAGAACACATCCGTGAGACAGTCAAGGTGCTCGCCTAGCTTTACTACCGCGTGCGGTGTTTCGGAGTCAGAGCGGGATTTGCGTGGGACACGAGGACTTCCAGGTTCGTGATGTGGTTTGCCTTTGACAGCTCCACCTTCACGCCCGGAGGTCCTCACCCTCAATCACCAACTGCAGCCTGTCGTCACCACCGTTCAATCAACCTTCGTGGGCAGTAAAACCAGATCAACCAGAGGCCTCTCACTGTGTCATGAGGCAGGATGTTGTGACCGTGTCAAATTGCAATCGCACTCTGCGAATGACTCTGTTTTTTTGCCACGATCTGGACGAAGCTCGGACGACTCCAGTCATCTACTACATTAAAAATTGGCCTCGGGACGCTCAGCCCTGGCGTCGGGTTCCTGCTGTTCCAGCCCTTCATCGGTACCGGCCAAAATGGCACGGCGGCGCTCGCGCTCCTTATATTCGTTTTCACCGTCGCCGAACTACTTCTCTCACAGATCTGACTCTCGGTCACGGTCACGGTCTCGGTCTCGGTCTCGACCAAACTCGCGGGGGAAAAATTCCGCATGCAAATCGTCGTCATGCTCTTCTGCTCGTCCTGGTCGCTGAACCGTGATTTTCATCATTCCGAATTCTGATGGCGTATTGCGGCGATACCTACAATCCGCCGAGGGGAACTGGGCCACCTTTTCGAACAGCGCTGACACTGGGCAAGGTGGTGATTGTGAACGCGATTACCGCCCGCGAAGGACTTCCCCAAGAAACGATAGACGAGGGACGAGAACCTCAATCGTCCTCGTCCCTCGTCCAGTCATGTTCACCGACTATCTCAACTGCCAGGCTCCGACTGAACTGCGAGAGTCGTCGACCGCTGAGCGGTCAGAAGGCAAATAACCAAATCATGGTTGCCGGCCTGCGCCTGTTGGCTTGTGCCTTTCGGGTATCGCTTAGTTTCCGATACGAGAGGGGAAGACGGGAAGAACAGGTCGTTTCCACGTGGCGTTGATGATTGAGGCCGCGGATGCATACCAAGCCAACAATGCAGTGGCAAGTCCAAGCCATCCGCCGAGCTGGCTGATCGCAGCGGTGCCCGTGAACGCGCCAGTGGCGAGGGTGAAGAAAGTAATGGTGAGGGCAATGAAGACGGCAGCGATGGCGCCGTTGGTGGCCAGGGAGGCGATGGTCATGTAGGCGGTAAAGATAGCCCAAACGAGGAGGTAGGCGCCGATGCCCGCCGGGCCAGCTGCTTTGATGGCTTCGGGATGAGTCAAAAGCCACCAAAACGATAGCCAGAACGCGCCGTAGGAAACGAATGCGGTTCCGCCGAAGGCGTTGTTATTGGCAAATTCCCAAAGCCCAGCGATGACCTGGGCGATGCCGCCGTAGAAAAGGGCGAGGCCAACAACGGCCGCTTCAGCGCCGATGATGATGTGGGCGTTGGTGAGGCTAAGCATAAAGGTCGTCAGAGCGAATGCGGCTAGACCGAGAGCTCCCGGGTCGCCGAATGGGACGCGGGCAAGGATGGTCGGCGAGACGGTGACACTATCGGTATTGCGGTCTGTAAGAACGGTCATCTGAAACACTCCAATGTGTTTGTGGTTGGTCGTCGCGGATGCGAGGCCAACCGACAGTTACGTGAATAAATCGTTGTGCGTGCTCGGGCGGGATTAACCGCAGACCTCCCTGTCGAGGTCAGGCTCTCAGTTGGTTTTACCCATGCTGGCGGTAATAATCCGCATCGCGGAGGTATCGGAAAGGGTGGCGACGTCGCCGACCTCCCGGTTCTCGGCAACATCGCGAAGGAGCCGGCGCATGATCTTCCCCGACCGGGTCTTGGGGAGCTCGGGGACGATGAGGATCCGTTTGGGGCGGGCGATTGCGCCGATAGCCCGGGTGACGTGCTGTTTGAGTGCATTCACCATCTCGTCGCTTTCAATGTTCTGCTGGGCGGCAGCACTGCGGAGGATCACAAAAGCGACGATCGACTGACCGGTGGTTTCATCGGCCGCACCGACGACAGCGGCTTCGGCCACAGCACCGTGGGACACGAGCGCGGACTCAACTTCCATCGTGGAGATACGGTGTCCAGAGACGTTCATTACGTCGTCGATGCGGCCAAGCATCCAGATATCACCGTCAGCGTCATATTTGGCGCCATCTCCGGCGAAGTAGTAACCCTGTTTCTTGAATCGGTCCCAATAAACTTCCTGGGCGCGGCTGCTATCTCCCCAGATACCGCGGCTCATCGACGGCCACGGCTTATCGATAACTAGGTATCCAGTCTCCTCCGGGCCGGCCTTTACGCCGTTTTCGTCTACTACGAGTGCTGAGATACCGGGCAGCGCACGCTGCGCAGACCCAGGCTTTGTGGTCGTCACACCGGGTAGCGGGGAGATCATGATCGCGCCGGTCTCGGTCTGCCACCAGGTGTCGACGATCGGCGTAATACTGCCGCCGATGTTCTTGTGGTACCAGAGCCACGCCTCGGGATTGATCGGCTCACCAACGCTACCGAGCAATCGCAGCGAAGTGAGATCGTAGGCGGCCGGGACCTGCTCTCCCCACTTCATATAGGTGCGGATCAGGGTGGGGGCAATGTAGTAGATGGTGACTTTATATTTCTCGATGATCTCGAAATGGCGGCCCTCGTGGGGAGTGTTCGGGGTGCCTTCATACATCACTTGCGTCGTGCGGTTCGCCAGGGGGCCGTAGACGATGTAGCTGTGCCCGGTGATCCACCCGACGTCTGCCGCGCACCAATAAACGTCTGTCTCCGGCTTCACATCGAAGACATTGCGGTGGGTGTAAGACACCTGGGTGAGGTAACCGCCGGTGGTATGAAGAATGCCCTTCGGCTTTCCGGTAGTCCCCGAGGTATAAAGGATAAATAGTGGATGCTCGGCGTCAAACGATTCGCAGCTGTGCTCGGTCGACTGAGAGTCGACTAGATCGTGCCACCAGTGGTCACGGCCGCTTTCCATCTCGACCGAATTACCAACACGGCGCACAACTAGGACGTTCTCTACAGTCGCGGCGCCAACAAGCGCTTCGTCGACGTTCTTCTTCATCAGCGCTGGCTCCCCACGACGATATTGCCCATCGGAGGTGATCACTAGGCGAGCGCCGGCGTCGTCCACTCGGGAGCGCAGCGCTGCCGCTGAGAATCCGCCGAACACTACGCTGTGCACCAGGCCGAGCCGAGCGCACGCGAGCATAGAGAACACGGCCTCGGGGATCATCGGCAGCTGAATGATCACCCGGTCGCCGGCCACAAGCCCCAGAGCGGTAAGTGCGTTTGCGGTCTTAGAGACCTCGTCCTGCAAAGTCGCGTAGCTAATATCCCGGGAATCTCCCGGTTCACCGATCCAATGAATCGCGATCTGAGCTCCATGCCCGTCTCTCACATGCCGATCGACGCAGTTGTACGCGACATTGAGCCTGCCGCCGACAAACCACTTCGCGTGAGGCGGATTGTCCCAGTCGAGTACCCTAGTGAACGGCTCAGCCCAGGTGAGCTTTGCCGCCTGTTCTGCCCAGAATGAATCACGATCAGTTTCGGCCTGCGAATAAAGCAAAGACTGCCCATTGGCTTGAGTGCTAAAGGCTTCTGTTGGCGCAAAAGTCGGCATGTAAGCGACGCTGTCAACTAAATTCTCGGGCATCGGTGATCTCCTCATTGAAATATTTACTTTGTTAAAGCTTTTCGATTTCGCTCCACCAAAGTCCACTCGGTGTCACTAGTATGTCACTCAGTGGCATTCCACGCAAAATTGAATCTGGGAGATATCACGTGGCCGTACCAGACGGGCGACCCGAGAGGGATAATCCGATGACCCGGACGCGCGCAGAAGACCTTCGCGCCCGTCTGACGGTTGCCGCTCTCGAGCTTTTCGAACAGAACGGGTACGATTCGACAACAGTCGATGACATCGCAAAAGTCGCGGGGATCAACCGCAGAACCTTCTTCCGCCACTTCCCCAACAAAGAGGACGTGCTGTTCGCGGATCAACCCGACCTGATTACCAAACTCGGCCAGGGACTGGAATACGGCAGCGGAGAACCGATCCGCGTCGCCGGGCACGCCCTTGCAATCCTCCTTGACTCACTCATCGAACGGGAGGACATTCTGCGCCGGCGGGACGCGCTAATCCAAGCGACCTCCGTTCTCGCTGATCGAGAACTGGTGTGGTGGGGGGTGTACCAGCAGATAATCGGCGACTACCTCTCCAACGGCAGCGATGGCACCCGCAACCTCATGTTCGCGAGGATCGTCGCCGCCGCCGTCCTCGCCGCATACCGTCAAGTTGTCACTAGCTGGTTGCGGTCTGACGAAAACGACAATCCCAAAGCGCTGTTCTCCGAATTGCTTGACGACATCGCGGAGTCCATGACCTCCAGCACTCCCCGCGGCACGAGCTCGGCGATAATCAGCCCACTCACCGCCCACCCCGACCGCCGCGACATCCTCATCATTTCCTCGGACTTCAGCAGCGAGAAAATCGCTGCGCTACTAGAAACCAGACGCGAATGACCCGTTTACTTATCATGGGCGCACCCGGCGCTGGAAAAGGCACACAAGCCGCACGATTAGCTATCGAGCTCAGCGTCCCCGCCATCTCCACCGGCGACATGTTCCGCGACCAGGTGAAGCTCGAGACCACCCTCGGAAGACAAGTGCAGGACATAATCGCCGCTGGCGACTACGTGCCCGACGCGCTCACTAACAAGATCGTGGACGAGAGACTCACGCAGGACGACGCCTCCACAGGTTTCATCCTCGATGGGTATCCACGCACAGCCGACCAAGTCACCCATCTCGATCTTCTGCTCGAGATGCAAGGAACCAACCTCGACGCTGTCATCCATCTCGAGATCGATATGAAACAGCTTCTGAGCCGCCTCTTCAAACGAGCAGATGCACAAGGACGAGCAGACGACTCACCCCAGACCATTCAGCATCGCTTGGAAACCTACGACCTGACCACTGGCCCACTGCTCGAAGAATACAAATCCCGGGGACGGTTGATAACTGTCGACGGATTAGCCTCCATGGAGGAAGTAACAAAAGCAATCCTCCACGCCCTGCATCACCGCGCATACTTCGTGCCCACGTTTGCGCTTGGGTCCGCTGCGCGGCGAGGTGACACGATCACGCCATTAAAAATGGTCTGATTTCCGGATCGTGCTAGTCGTGTCTTAGTAAATTCGGAGGCCGTGGCCTTGCCCCCGGTTGGTGGACACGGGGTTAAGCGGCGAGAAGGACTTCCGTCGGGTGTGATGAGTATTTCAGTTCGAACTCGACAGGGCTGACCTGTCCGAGTGCGAAGTCCCGGCGGCGCCGGTTGTAGCGGTCTTCAACCCACGCCCCAACCTGGCGGGCGGCCCGTGCTTTTGCGGGCCAGACACGGCGGTAGTAAAACTCGGTTTTGAGGGTGGCGAAGAAGCTCTCAGCGAGGGCGTTATCCCAGCAAATGCCGGTGTATCCCATCGACCTGGTGACGCCATTCGCCTCCGCGAATGCGGTGATTTGGGCAGATGCGTATTGGGTCCCGCGGTCCGAGTGGAA
>JACMPQ010000001.1 GCA_014377425.1 Microbacteriaceae bacterium
ACCGCTAGAAACGGCAACCCAGTACGAGGTATTTGGCATATGACATTGTGCACGCTGTTGAGTTCTCAAGGATCGGACGCATCCCCCACCCACACCCAAAGGCACAGACAAAGAAGCAAAACACGAAACTAAAATTATGTTGTCGCCCACCGAATGTTCTTGCAAACTTCCCGAAGACAACTTGTTTACACTACCACCTGTTTGCCTGCCGCGTTTACCCCCAGTGGCTTTCGTTGAAAGCGGGGGTAGCGTGAACAGAATTGATGGTTGAGTTGCGGCCCCTGCGTCACTCCATTCCTGGAGGTAATCGAGGCGAACAACTCGGGAACCACCTGTTGGCTACCCGGATTGCTCCGGTGCGAGTGAGGCGGTGACCAGCCGGTCAGTTTCCCGTGCGGCTGGTAGTTATGAATCTAGCAGAGACTCCGACGAACCCTTTACCAAGACCGCAGTTTTGGCTCTCGATCCCTGCATCCGTAGGGAAAAAATGGTGGAAATCGCGAAGAGGGCTGCTCCGACGGCGAACGCTGCCGGGAACGAGATGGTGTCGACGAGCAGGCCCGCCACCAACGGACCGACGATGGCGCCGGCATCCGAAAACATGCTGAAAACGGCGACCGGTCGACCACCCCCGGGACCCGCGACATCTCCGACCACCGCCGCTGGCGCTGTGCCCATGAAGGCCGAGGCCACTCCATAGAGACAGAGCAGTGCGGTGAGCATCCCGATGTTGGGCGCAAATGGCACCGCCAAGATGACTGCCCCCGCGACCGCGAATGATCCAACCATTGCCGGTTTGCGTCCGACGGTGTCGATGAACTTTGAGGCCGGCGCAAGCGCAATGGTTTGCGCGACGGCCGCTGCCGCGAAGGCGAGGCCGGTGAACGAGCTCGGATCGTGCAGCACCTCGACCACCAACACGGGAACCAGAGCACCGCGAACGCCGAAAGAGGTCCAGCCCTGGGCGAAGTTGGCGACGCAGGCCGCCCGAAAGCGGCTGTCTTCGAGCACCTCGCGAAACGGCGGCCGGAGAACAGCAGGGGCGGGCGCCAACAGATCGAGATATGCGCTCGGTTTGAGCAACACCAGTCCGATGAGACCGGCGACGGCCAAGGTTGCCGCGTAAAAGAAAAATGGAGCGGTAAGCGAGATGGTGGCTAGCAGCCCGCCGATCGCAGGCCCGGCCATTCCGCCGAGGAGGAACCCGCCCTGATAAAACCCGATCGAACGTGCCCGAATGGTGGGAGCAGTCGACCCGAGCAGCAGGGTCATAGCGGAGACGGTGAACATGGCGGAACCGATGCCGCCCACCCCGCGCAGAATTAACAGTTGCGGATAATTCTGGGCGATTCCGACCAGACCGCTGGAGAGTGCCACGATGCCGATCCCGAGCGCCAGAATCTTGCGTTCCCCGCCCCAGTCGATCAACCGGCCGCAAAAGGGGCTGGTGACCAACCGCATCAGGGCGAAAGCTGCCAAAACAGCTCCGATCTCCACGTGGGTGGCACCAAAGCTGCGCACGTACACGGGGAGCACCGGAACGACCACCCCGAAACCGACCATTACGAAGAAGGCGATGACCCCGAGCACGATCACTTCGCGGGAGAGCGGGGCGCGAGGAGCCGCGGACATCGTGCGACCGGAACGGCGGGGAACGAAACGCATTCCCTCAGGCTACGGCGTGGGGGATGTACCCAAGGAAAGCTCCTCCGTCGGCAGCACGGCAAAGAATTGTGCGAGTAGTGCTGGCGAAACCTCCTCGAGCGTGGCCGGCACCCATCGCGGCAAACGGTCTTTGTCGATCAAGCGGGCACGAATACCCTCCGCGAAGTCGGCGGTGGTCAGCGCGTGGTGTGAAACCCGAAACTCCTGCTCCAATGCGGCCTCGAGCGTTGGCAGCTGTCGGGCACTGCGCAGGGAGGCCAACGTCACCGTGAGGGCGAGCGGCGAATTCTTGACAATGGTGTCAGCGGCAGCGTGAGCCGCGGGAAAATTCAACTTTCGAAGGCTCCCCAGAATCTCCTCCACGGTGTCAAAAGCGTAGGCGGTGTCGACCCACGTTGTGTTCGAAGCGGATGCCGGAGCCGGTGCGGGGGAGGGGACGGGGGCGGAATGTCGACGCAGCGCGGCATCCGGCGGAAGGTTCTCCAGTGACCGAAGAAAGGCCGGAAGATTCGCCGTGGGCACGAAGGCGTCGGCAAGACCGGCCGCAATGGCGTCGCGCGCCGAAACCGTCGACCCGGTGAGGGCCAGGTGGGTACCGAGCTCCCCGGGGCCGCGCGAGAGTAGCCAAGTGCCGCCGACATCCGGGATGAAACCGATGCTGGTTTCGGGCATGCCGATTTGACTGTCGTCGGTGACAATTCGGTGCGAACCGTGGGCGGAAACGCCCACCCCTCCCCCGAGCACCAAGCCGCGCATAATCGCGACGTAGGGCTTGGGGTAGCGGGCGATGCGGGCGTTGAGCGCATACTCGTCACGCCAGAACGCCGCAGAAGCCCGGCCGTCGCCCGATTGCACATCGCGGTAAAGCGCGACGACATCGCCGCCCGCGCACAGGCCGCGCTCACCCGCTGAGACCAGGAGCACCGCCTGCACAGCATCATCTTCGGCCCAGACGTCAAGGCTTTGGCGAAGAATGCGCACCATCTCGTGAGTAAGAGCGTTGAGGGTGCGCGGCCGGTTGAGGGTGAGAACTCCCAGCCTGCCGCGCCGCTCGACAAGTACTGCCGGAGAATTTGAGTTGGGTCGGGCTGCCGTTGCGGTTGCATCAATTGGCACGGTGGCTCCCATTTGTGAACACTTGGACCCCAAGAGTGGACCCTGTGAACAGGGGTACGGTAACCCGAGGGTCCGACGATGCGCAACGGCCAGGACCGCCGAGTACCCTTGAGCCGGGCAACAAAGGCCCTCCTTGGTCACTGGTTATCGGCTGTTTGCGCGAGATACGGGAAGAGAAACGGCACCATGGTTTTGAACGCGCAAGTAAGGAACGCGGCCGTGAAAAAGGTCGGGATAGCTCTCACCGTGCTGTGGAGCATTGGGATGCTGGCGGGGTGCACGGCGGCGTCGCCGGGCGGTACTGCGCGCTCGCCCGCGGCATCCGGTACTCCGTCCCCGACCGCAACCGCTCCCACCGCCGCGGACATTCCCGGTGTCGCCCACTATGTCAACGCGGCGTCGCACGTGAACGGCCCGGTGAAGTACGCCGAAAGCCCTCCGGTGGGAGGCGCCCACAGTCCGGTTTGGTTGAACTGCGGAATTTACACCGCGGCGGTACCGAACGAGAACGCCGTGCACGATCTGGAGCACGGCGCGGTGTGGGTAACCTACGACCCAGCTTTAGCCGTCGACCAGATTGCCGCCCTTCGTGCGCTGCTGCCGGCGACCCATGCCCTCATGTCTCCCTACGCCGGAATGGACTCACCGATCGTGATTAGCGCGTGGAATGTGCAGCTTAAAGTTGCCACCGCGAGCGACCCTCGGCTGGCCCAATTTGTGACGCAGTATCGCAACAGCCGGAGTGCACCGGAGCCCGGCGCGCCCTGCACCGGCGGGTTAGACGCTCCCGGACGATTGAGCTCGTCGACCGCCTAAGCTCGATGACCGCCTAGCTCGATGACCGCCTAGCTCAATGACTCCCGCCTCCGGCTGACCCTCGGCGACGGAGTTCGGCACCCGCTGCAGCTGGATAATTTTGTCGCGCCGTTACGGTGGGCCAGACTATGCCGCACACCGAAAAATGAGCCCGGGAGACCGCATGAAGATCACCATTTTTGGCGCGGGAGCAATTGGCGGCACCGTGGGCGCACACCTGATTCGGGCGGGCCACGATGTGCTCTTTTGCGATGCCGATACGGCGGTGGTCTCGGCCATCAACAGCTCGGGGGTGACCATCGAAGGTCCGGTGGAGAATTTCACGGTGCCGGCCCGCGCCGTGCTGGCGGCGGAGCTGCCCGATGAGTTAGGGATCGTGGCGGTCGCGATCAAAGAACACCACACGCCGAGCGTTGCCGCGTTCCTTCGCCAGCGACTCGCCCCAGAAGGCTTTGCGGTGACCCTCCAAAACGGTATTCGGCATGAAGTGCTTAGCTCGGCGATTGGCGAATCGCGAACCGTCGCCGCTCTGATCAACTTCGG
>JACMPQ010000011.1 GCA_014377425.1 Microbacteriaceae bacterium
AGATCGTGCTCCTGACCGCTTCGAGCCAGTCCTTGGCGCCGAGCTCCCCACCTGGCCGGGAACGTCAACGCGGGCGTTGAGCGTGACGCCACCGCCGGTTGCGTTCGCGCCGACTTTGGGTGCTTGCGCACCGTCGCAATCACCGAGTTGCATCGACGTCGAATCGCAGCCGGTGCTACCCGCAGCTGCCAACGTTGGGTTGGCAATTGAAACGCCAATCGTCAAAAACACTCCTAATATCAGCGATTTTCCTATGAAACGCATAAATCTCTTCCTTCCCAAAGTTCACTGCTGTCCAAGAGCAGACCCTCAGCGCCCGCGCGTCCTATCAGGCCGAGCACAATTGAATATTGATCTGGTCTCGACGTTGGTGTCACATCTATTTGGTTCGAATCAATCACTCGAACTCCCGAGACGTCGACACATACATACATTCGAATGTGTGCGACCCCGTCGATCAACTTTGAGTCTTGAATCCGCCCTCTGCGGAAGCTGGTTTCGCCCGAAACGTGATTACCGTTTGATTTCAGTTTTGCGTAAGTCGAACTTTGCTTTTTCAGGTAAGAATCCGTCACAAACGGAGCCAACCGTTCCACGCCCACTCCCCCCTCCTGAGCAACCTTGTCGGACATGGCCAAGTACTCCCGATACGCCTTAGTCGCCGCGTCAAGAGCCTCTTCATCCGTTGCGAAGATCGGGGCCGCGGGAGTGCTCGCTGTGATCGGTGTGCTCGGCACCGCGCCGGACACGGGCGAGACGCATCCGGCGAGCGCGGCGCAGATGAGCACGGCAATCATTGTCGGTGTGATCTGACGAAGCAACATACTTCGACGCTAAGCGAGATCGAGGTAACGCACCCGGATTTTCCACAGCGGAAGACGATGAGGCTTTGGCCCGCCCCGGGAGGACTAGAAACGAAAACCATCGTCGCGGGCCGACAACTTCATCGTCGCTCGCAGGGTACGGTGATGCGGTCGGTTCAACGCCAGGAGGCACCATGACGAACACTGAAGTGCCCCGCGCCGACCAAAATTCCGCCGAGAATACCGCCGACAAGACCGCCGTTGCTCGTGACAGCCAGGTCGGCGCCCACGGCCAGAAGCCGATCGCCGGAGGGTGGAGTCGCGCCGCGCGGGGCGCGATGCTGCTCGGTGACGACGGCCAGCTACATCCGACCATTTTTGCCGAAATGTCGGCCCTTGCCGCCAGCACCGGGGCGATCAACCTCGGTCAGGGGTTCCCCGATCAGGACGGCCCGATCGAAGTGCTTGAAGCCGCCCGTAGAGCCATCAGCGACGGCATCAACCAATACCCGCCCGGCCCGGGAATGCCGGTTTTACGCCACGCAATTGCGACCCACCAACAGCGGTTTTACTCACTCGAGTTTGATCCCGATACCGAGATGCTCGTTACCGCCGGCGCCACCGAAGCTCTCACCGCCACGATTTTGGCACTCACCGAGGAGGGCGATGAGGTGGTCACCTTTGAGCCTTTTTACGACTCCTATGCGGCCGCAATCGGTCTCGCTCGCGCCGTGCACCGCACCATCCCACTGCGTTTGCCCAGCTTCCAGCCGGATCCGGATGACATCCGCGCAGCCATCACCAACCGCACCCGCATCATCCTCATCAACAACCCGCACAACCCCACCGGCACGGTGTTGCATCACGCCACCCTGACCCTCATCGTGGCTCTCGCGCATCAACACGATGCGCTGATCGTCTCTGACGAGGTCTACGAGCACCTGATATTTGATCATCCACACACCCCGATTGCCTCGCTGCCTGGAGCTCGCGAGCGCACTATCACCATCTCAAGCGGCGGAAAAACTTTCAGCACCACGGGGTGGAAAATCGGGTGGGCCATCGGACCCTCCAAAATAATCGCCGCAATTCTCGCCGTGAAACAGTTCTTGACCTACGTCAACGGTGCGCCATTTCAGCCGGCAATCGCGGTCGGGTTGGGGCTACCCGACTCCTTCTTCCGCAACCTCGCGAGCGATCTGCGAGTCAAACGCGACGTGCTGTCTGCCGGGCTCGTGTCGGCCGGATTCACCATCACGCAGCCCGCCGGTGCCTATTTTGTGGTGGCGGATGCCGCCCCACTCGGTCATCTCGACGCCGCCGAGTTGTGTCGTGCTCTGCCCGGCCTCGCGGGGGTGGTAGCGGTGCCGCTTACCGCCTTCGTTTCCCGAGAACATCGACGCGACTATCGCAGCCTCGTGCGGTTTGCCTTTTGCAAACGCGAAGAGGTACTGCGACAGGCATCCGCGCAGCTCGGCCAGCTCAGCAATTAGCAGCTCGGCCAGCTCGGCAATTAGCAGCTCGGCCAGCTTGGCAATTAATCGGGCCCAGCCGCTAATCGGGCTCGGCCGCGACACGACCACGAGCGCGATAAATCCCCGCGGCACAGCCCCGCGTTTCAACTGTTAGCGCGGTACCACAGCAAATCTTCGTAACTGCAGCGCGGGATTGAGCTCGCGCACGCTCGAGACGCGGTTGCGGCTGAGCCAGGCCACCACGACATCCGACTGCTCGCCGATGGTTGCCAGCTCAACCCCCATGGGGTCCACAATCATGCTGTTGCCGACACCCTGGGGGGCGGGGTGATCCGCGGCGGCGACATACACCGTATTCTCAATCGCCCGCGCCGTGATGAGGGTGCGCCAATGATGCTCCTTGAGCGCACCACGCACCCACTGCGACGGCACCACGATGAGTTCCGCACCAGCATCGACGAGGCGCCGAGTGACCTCGGGAAACCGAAGGTCGTAGCAAGTTTGAAGTCCCACCCGAAAGTCGCCGACCTGAAACGTCTCCGGCGGCTCCACCGAGCCCGCTGCAATGGTGTCGCTCTCGATGCTTCCGAACGCGTCATAGAGGTGCAATTTGCGATAGCGAGCCACGACGTCGCCACTCGGAGCGATGACTACGAGCGTGTTTGATGCTCGCGCCGGATCAACTGTTGTCTCCAGCATCCCTGCAACGAGATAAACTTGATGATTAATCGCTAATTGGCCGAGTCCGGACACAAACGCACCGTCGAGACTTTGCGCTGCCGCGACGGAGTGCTGGCCGAGCGTTGCCGTGAACGATGACGAGTATTCAGGAAAAATGATGAGCTTCGCACCTCGTTCCACCGAAAGCGCCACCAATCTAGCCATTTCACGCAGGTTGTCTACGGGCACATCCGTTGGCGCGAACTGGGCCACAGCGATGGCGAGCTCCTGATGTTGGGCGTTCATGACCCCAGCCTAGAGGCGAGAACCCCGGCGCCAGCGGGAAACGGGGGCCGAAAGTGGTAGCGACCCGCGCGGAAGTTGCCCTCCGAGCGGGTGTCTCCCCCGCCGTGGTGAGTTACGTCACGAACCCCGGAACCAGAAGTGTCTCGGCCGCCGCACGAGCACGAGTGGAAGAGGCAATCGCCACCCTCGGCTACCGCCCGAATGCGGTGGCGCAGTCGTTGCGGCGTTCCTCCACAAAATCGATCGCGTTCATCGTTCCCACCCTCAGAAATCCCACCCTCGCGGCGGTCGAAGCTGACGTAGAAAAGATTGCATTTGATCTGGGTTATGCCCTATTCGTGGCCACCACCACCAACGACCCGGGTAGGGAGGAGCGCTACCTTCAGCGCTTTATGGAACGAAAGGTCGACGCCCTCATCGTGGCCGGCACCCTTCGGCCCAATCTTTTGGCCGAGGTTGCCGCCCACCGGGTACCGGTGGTGGCTTTGGGTGCAATCAGTAGCGGGCTCGGCGTCAGCTCGATCACCCTTGAACCGTACCAAAGCACCGCCCGCGCCATCCGTCACCTAATCGAAGATCACGGTCATCGTCGAATAGCCTGCATTGGAGGCCCAGAGACTCAGAGCCTGGTGCGACTTCGGATGGATGCCTGGCGAGAAACCCTCCGTGCTGAGGGGCTTGCCTGCGACGAGAGTCTCCTCATCCGTCCGTTACACATGAATCGGAGTGCGGGCTACAACGCTGCCCATCTTTTACTGGCACAGTCTATGCCCACGGCTATCTTTACTGTCGATGAGACGCTGGCTGCGGGTGCCATTAGCGCGATTCACGAGCACGGTCTTCGCGTTCCGAAAGATGTTTCGCTGATCACCTGGGGCAGGTCCGAGAGGGTGCAGGGTGACCTGTTCGACCTCACGAGTATCGATATCCAAACTACCGCCGTGGCCGCAAAGCTCATGAGCCGTCTGCTCGAGCTGATGGCGTCAAAAAAGCTGGTGGAAACTCACGATGTTCTGTTTCCCACGCTGACCTTCCGTACAAGTTGTGGCTGCCCCCCGGCGAATAAAAATGTTGCCGAGCTGTCCCGGTGATTCGCGGTGTCAGTACGCGCGCAGATGTGGCTAGGCGCGCCGGAGTTTCTCCTGCCGTGGTCACCTATGTCACCAGTCCGGGAAGCCGACCGGTGTCGGTTGCGGCCAGAGCTCGGGTTGAAGAGGCCATCGAATTCTTGGGCTATCGGCCGAACTCGGTCGCCCAGTCGCTGCGCAGATCGTCCACGATGACACTGGGGCTCATCGTTCCGAATCTGCAGCATCCTTCCCTCTCCGACCTCGGGTTGGCCCTGGAGAACCTCGCCTACGAACTCGGCTACGTTCTGTTTGTCTTCACCACGGCCAACAGCGTTGAGCGGCACGAACTTTACCTTCGTAGCCTTATAGAACGGCAGGTTGATGCTCTGATTGTGGTCGGGAGCCACTCTTCAGAGCTGTACGCCCAAGCCGTTACCGCCGGAACCCCGGTGGTGGTACTCGACAGGACACCTTCTGGCATCGGCATCGACTCGGTGGCCCCAGATGTTCGAACCCCAACCGCCGCCGGGGTACGCCACCTGATTGAGGCGCACGGTCATCAAAAAATCGCCTGCGTGGCGGGGCCACTCCGGTTTTCGGCAATTCACGACCAAGTTTCCGGATGGCGCGATGCGATGCAATCGGCAAACCTCCCCCTCGACAACTCCCTGCTGTCACTGCCAGAAGAACTCACCGAGGACAGTGGATACCGCGCCACGATGCAATTGCTGGATCAGGGGCATCCGACGGCCATTTTAGTAATTAGCGAAATGCAGGCACGCGGTGTCACTGCGGCCCTCACTGAACGAGGGCTCAGTGTTCCCGGTGACGTTGCACTGGTCTCCTACGCGGCCAGCCACCTCATCGGACCACGCTTCACCGGAGTCACGAGCATTGATGTTCCCATCGCCGATTTGGCGACCCGAGCTATTGGCATCGTGATGAACCGCTTGGAACACCCGGGCGGCGAGGAAACGCACGAGATGCTGCCCTCGCGGC
>JACMPQ010000055.1 GCA_014377425.1 Microbacteriaceae bacterium
CGTACGACCGGACCAAGGAAGACCTCGGGATGTGCCACCGCGTCTGTGAGGATGTCATCGATGGCGCGAAACATTTCCGCCGACGCACGCCACTGCACGTGTTGCGCATCGACTGCCGCGACCATCCCCAACTCGACACGCACCAGCAGGCCTGCAGGATCGGGATAGAGGGTGCCAGTGGTCTCAAACGGGTTGGCGGAAGCGGATATACCTACGGAATCTGAAGCAATAACACCTTTGCGGGCGCGAACGGTGTCGAACGCGCCACCAGCGACGAAAACGGTGTCGAACGCGCCACCAGCGTCTAACGTGTCTGCGGTCTCTGAAACGAATTGCCTCATAACCACACTCAACCTGACACCACTGACATTCCGAGGCGAAAGAAATCCCCGGTCACAAGTCAATTCACTCACAACTATGGGAAGGACAGGTGGGCTGAGGAGGAGAAGACAGAAGGTTCAGGACGACACCGAACTCGCGGTCACCGCACGTGACTAGATGACGAAAAAAATCACCATGAGATCAACGAGAAGGGAGGAGAGCAAAAGGTACCACCATGAAACCATATACTTGAGAAAACCTAGAGAAAGTCTATTTTCGAAGCCGGGAGCACAGCATTTGGCTGACATATCTCTTGCAAGTCGAGTCCCCGGTGAGTCGCTCATCGCGGCGCTACGACACGCGATGACGCCGGAAAATCAGCGCTCGCTCGCGGATCGGTTCTTTGGTCGGCATCCGATCCCAGCCGCCGCTCGAACCTGGTACATCGGCCTTCTTGGAGAGTTAGCGGTTGCGGAACGGCTTCGCGCTCTCCCCGACGGATGGCTCGTACTCCACTCCATCCCGGTCGGAAATCGCGGCAGTGATATCGATCATGTTCTCGTGAGCCCCACCGGTCAGGTACTAACCGTGAATACCAAGCACAGCCCAAAAGGAAAGGTCTGGGTCTCCCCGAAAGCATTTCTCGTGAATGGGCAGCGACAGCCCTACCTCCGAAATTCCAGCCACGAAGCCTTGCGCGCAGCGAAATTACTGACCGTTGCGACGGGCGAACCCATTGGGGTCTTCGCCGTGATCGTGGTGGTTGGTGCCACGTTGACCCACCGGGGTACGCCGCCGGATGTCGCCGTGGTCACTCTCGACCAACTACTCCCGTTCCTCGTTCGAACGGTGCCGCCTTCACCAAGGTTAGTCTCACAGGACGTTATTCGGCACGCCGCCCTCCAAGCTGAGACGTGGGCGCCTCACCCGACCGCGCCGTCATCACCACCGTCATCCGCAACTCCGCCTGTTGCCTGGATTCGGGAACTCCAACAGCGGGTGCGATCCGCAGCTCGTCGCCGAGCCGGCTGGATCGTGACGATCATGCTGATGCTGTTCGGGATGCCGGCTGGCATGGTGATTCTTGCCGCGATGGCGGTGGTTCCACCGCGCTGACCGCCGATAGGACTATCGCGGAAACCCCGCGTGAAACACCGTCGGGGAATTATCCGTGCGAATCGCCGGGGTACGAAACCGAGTTTTGCCACACCATCCGTATTTTGCCAAGGCATAAACAGCAAAAATCGAATCTCGTCTCAGCCCGCGTGGCACACCAGCGATGCCGCTATCCGCCACGGCGACGGCTTACGGCAGGTGGCTAGCCACGAATCGGTAATACTGAGTCAACGTCAACAAACTAGCTGCCTCCTCATCGACGATGACGGTAGCCCGCGAATGCAGTTGTATGACCGAGGCCGGCACCATGCTGGTTAGCGGGCCTTCGACCGCAGCAGCTAACGCCACGGCCTTATGGCTCCCATGCGCCACGAGGACGAGTTCGTGGGAACGAAGAATCGTGCCCAGACCCTGCGTTAGACAGTGCACCGGCACAGCCGAGAGGTGATCGAAGAACCGGGCATTGTCTCGACGGGTGCTCTCGGTGAGGGTCTTAATTCGGGTCAACGATGTGAGGGAGGAAGTTGGTTCGTTGAATCCGATGTGACCGTTCGCGCCAATGCCGAGAATCTGAATATCAATCCCTCCAGCCTCAATGATGGCTTCCTCGTAGTCGCGGCCAGCTTGATCCAAATCTTGCGCCTGGCCATCGGGCACAGAAACATTGGCCGGTGTCAGGCCGAGTGGTTCCACAATTTCTCGCCGGATGACCTCGGCGTAGCTCGCCGGATGCCCCCGCGGGATCCCGACATATTCATCGAGGGCAAACCCGCGCACTTCACTGAAATCAAGATGCACCGCCTGCACCATTGTCGCCAGCGAGCGGTAGGTCGCGCCCGGAGACGAACCTGTCGCGAACCCCAGCACCGCTCGCGGTTTGGCTAACACAACAGTCGCGATGATCTGGGCTGCCGCGGCCCCAACCGCCTTCGGATTTTCAACGATTACGACTTTCATTGCCCGACCATTCCTTCAGCGTCTCTTACTTGAGCGCTCCGGCCGAAAGGCCGCGAACGAGATACTTCTGCGCAAAAATCGCGAACACCAATGGGATCACAACCGAGACCACGACCACCGCGGAAACATTTCCCCAGGCAATTCCAGCACTCGTCACAAAAAATGCGGCACCGACCGTAACCGGGGTGGACTCCGACCCCGACAGAATCACCGCAAACAGATAGTCCGACCAAGAGAACAGAAAGACCAAAATCGCGACAGCCACGAGCCCCGGCGCAAGCAGCGGCAAAACAATCGAGAAAAGGCTCCGATATACGCCTGCCCCATCGATGGTTGCGGCCTCCTCGATTTCAATCGGGACCTCGTTGATCGAGCCACAGATAATCAAAATTGCCAGCGGCAGATTGAGGAAAGTATTGGCCAAAATAAGGGCAGGAACGGTGTCATACAGTCCGGCGTTCGAGAACATGAGAAAGAAGGGAATCGCAAAGAACATGGCCGGGATGAGCCGGAGGGCGGTCACCGATTGGAGCAGCCATCGCCCACCAAAGTTCAGCCGCACGATGGAGTAGCTGACCGGAATCGCGATGAGCATGACCAGCACAACTGTCCCGAAAGCGATCGCGGCAGAATTTAGCAAAAACCGGGGGAAGTCGTAGCCAGATCCGCTGAGCACCGTGGCGAAGTGGCTCAGTGTGAGCCCGTTGGCGAAGGAGAACGGCGAAGTGGCGATATCGCCGTCCTGGCGGAAAGCGGTGCAGATCGCATTCAGGAATGGCAAATTTACGAGTAAGCCAATCACCACCACAACGGCGGTACGCCAGAGACCCTTCCAGCGTTGACGCCGTAAACGAGCTCTCGGGTGACTGCGGGATTTTGTTTTCGGTACCGGTGCCGGTGCCGGTACCGGTGCGGTTGCGGTTGCGGTAGCGGTAGCGGTCATAAGTTAGCCAAAGCTCCTCGCGTGATTCGCCCAACCACGAGCGGCACGAGAGGGAGAGTGATGAGTGCGACAATCACGGCGGCCGCCGAGGCGACCCCGAAATTACCGCCGGAAAGCACCTTGTAGATATAAATACTCAGGGTTGTGGTCTTCGTACCTGGGCCTCCTCCGGTGAGGATATAAATGGTGTCGAAGGTACGAAACGCATCGATCGCGCGTAGAAAGCCCGTAATTACCAGGGTGGGCACGATCAACGGCACAATGATGCTTTTGACAACACGCCAATAGCCGGCCCGATCGATGGATGCTGCCTCATAGAGTTCCTGAGGAACCGATTGTAGGGCGGAATAGAGCAGCAAAAAGGTGAACGGTGTCCACTGCACCAGGTCGAGCGCGACCACCAGCGGAATAACGTTTGATCCGGAAAATAGCGAGATATCGCTGCCAATTGCCTTGAATACTGCGGGTATAGTGCCGATATTGTCGTTCAGAATAAGCCGAAACATAATTCCCATCAGCGACGGGGCAACCATGATGGGAATGATAATGACACTGAGCAGCCACCTTTTTCCCGGAAAGCCCCGATCAAACAGAAGCGCCAAACCGAAACCCAAAAGGAGCTCGACCACGGTGACCGCGACCGTGTAAAACACCGTGAACCCAAGCGATGACCAGAAGGTGGAGTCGTTTAAGACGGTGGCGTAGTTTGCGAAACCGGTGAACGACGGCTCCGGGTTGAGCAGCGTGCGGTCTTGAAACGATGTTTCAATGCCCGAAAACGCGGCGTAGGCGACAACGAGAAGAAGAAAAACCAGCAGGGGCGCGCTAAGGATCCAACGCGCGCCCCGGGTGCCTGACCGGTGAAACTGTGCAGCCACGAGAATCCTTCGAACGAGGTCGGGGATGGGTTGAGAAGAGGTAGTTGCTGCTATTTCAAAAGGGCAGCGACACTTTCATTTGCCTTCTTCAGTGCGTCTTTGGGGTTACCCTCGCCCACCCAGGCACCTGACAAATCCGCCGCAAGCGCCGTGTAGATGTCAAACGCGCGCGGGACGTTCGGTTCCGCAAAGCCGTACTTCGAGACACTGCTACTGATGTCGGCAAAAATGGCGTTGGTACTGGCATTGGCCTCCAACACCTTCGGCATTGCCGCAATACCGCCCGCTTTGACATATTTGGTCATCGTTTTGCTCGACGAGAGCCAATCAATAAACGTTTTTGCCTGCGCTTTGTGCTTACCGTATTTATTGATCCCGATGGAAAGCGCGTGAACATGGGTGGCGTGGGTTTCACCGGGAACAGGAGCAATTCCAATCTTGCCGGCGGTAACCGGCGAGGTTGCGGCATCTGCGAGAGCGGCATAGCCCGCGCCCCACTGCACCGCGAAAGCCGCATTACCCGCAGTCAACCCGGCCTGCGTTTCGGGAAATTCGGCTTGAGTTGAGTCGGGAGAGGTGATCCCCGAGGTGTAGATCTTTGAATACACCCTCACGGCTTTTTCCGCGACCTCGCTCGTGAGCGCAGCCTTGCCTGAGGAGTCTGTCCAACTGCCGCCGAAGCTCCAGAGAACGTCATCCCAAATCATCGCGTTGTAGGAGAGGTTTTTGGCCGCCAACACCGTCCCGTACTGCGTCGGGGATAGTGGATTCACTGACTTCGTAAAGTACGCGGCCGAGGCGATGTAGTCATTCCAATTCCACTCCGCCGGATCTTTGGGCGTCAAAGACAGGCCGAGTACCTTCTGACTCGCGGCTGCGTATCCAGCCGGATCGGCCAACATTTTGGCGATGAGGTCCTGGCGGTAAAACAGGAAATGGTTGCTGACATCCAGCGGGATCCCATACAGCTTGCCCTTTACCTTGAGGGAGTTGACGGCGGTGGGGAAATACTCGCTTTCGTTGAGCGTGATCGGATCGAGGTAGGGGGCGTGCTGGGCAACGAGGTAACTCGTGGTGCGATAGATGTCGTATTCCGAAGATTTGGTGGCCATGACGGTGGCCTCTTTTGCAAAGGTGTCGGTGCGGCTGAGCTGGATAATTTGCACGGCTACTTTGTCGGTTTTTCCCGCGGTCGCATTGAAATCCTTCACGAGTACCGCCATCGCATCGGCTTCGGGTCCGGGTTCAAACACCATCTTGAGCTTCGTGGTGCCCGAGGTATCACCCGCCGATGAACATCCCGTTGCGACCAGCGCGACGCTGACGGCGACGGCGACGGCCCTACGTTTCGGCGTAAAAAAACTGCGGTACATGCGTTCTTCCTTCCGGAAATTTCTGGAGATGAAATAGTCGATTGGGGCTTACCAAGAAAACATCAGGTCTAGACCTGTTGCTAAAGTAACACCAGACCTCGAAACGGTCAAAGCTTTTGTGGTGTTGTCCTTAGATCTGAAAGGCCCCTGTAGTGACTGACTCCCGCAGCATCGCCCGCGATGTTTTGACTATCTTCGACCGGGGCCTCGCAGTGTCGTGCCAAGCTCCCGAGGGCACAGCGCTGCGGGACCCTGCGATCAGGGCGCTGATGGCTGTCGCCGCCGAATTAGGTGGGGCACGCGGCATCCGTGCCGAAGGAATTCGCGATATCGCGGCAATACGCGAATCAGTGACACTGCCGATCATCGGGAAAAAAATACCCCACCACCGGGGGGCGGGGCATTTATTACTCCGACCTTTGCCGACGCCGCTCCCCTGGCGTCCGCCAGCGCAGATATGATCGCGGTCGACGGGACTACCCACTATCGGGGCACAGCGGAAAGTCTTGCAGAACTCATTTCACGCATTCGTGGCGAGTTAGGCATGCCGGTCATGGCTGACACCGACAGCCTCGAGTGAGCCGAATATTCGCAAAATGCGGGAGCCGATTTTATTGGAACGACGCTAGCTGGCTATACGGGCGGTATCGTGCCTGATGGTCCCAACCTCGAGCTTCTTGGCCTGCTCAATAAGTACATCGCTCGGCCGATTATCGCTGAAGGAAGAATTTGGACCCGGGAAGACGCCCTGCTCGCGTTCTCCGCTGGTGCCTCAGCGGTCGTTGTCGGAACGGCGATCACCAACCCCCTGGCTTCGACGAAACGATTCGTAGTGGCGATCACGGCATCCGGTAATTCACAACCATAAAAATTCACGTTCGTTTTCGCCGATAGCGACGAGCTAGGGAGCAGCACCATGGCAACAACCCCCAAATATCTACAAATTCGTGAGCGACTTATGGAGCGTCTGACAACGATGACGGCGGAAACGGCTCTTCCGCAGGAGCGTGAATTAGCGGATGAATTTGAGGTGAGTCGTGCGACCGTTCGTCAAGCGCTGCAGAGCCTGAGCGACGACGGTCTGATCTACTCGATTCGGGGCAAAGGCACCTTCGCCGCCGCTGACCGGATTTCGAAGGGAGATTCGCTCTCTTCCTTCAGCGAGGATATGCGTGGGCGAGGCCTCATTCCGAGCTCTCGAGTTCTCACCACTGAGGAACGAGAATCGACTCCGACGGTGGCGAGAGCGCTTGAACTTGAGCCTGGGTCGCCGGTTTACTACGTCGAACGGCTGCGCTTAGCCGACGGCTTTCCGATGGCACTCGAAGAGCTGTATTTGCCGGCGAACCTCTTTCCCAAACTGCTGACGCTCGATCTCAGTTCGAGCATTTATGGCGTGATGGGCGAGCGATATCGCATCAAGGTGACGGCGGCGCGCCAAAGAATTACCGCCTTGAACGTCTCGGGGCGAACGGCCGACCTTCTCGGAGTTCCCGCGCGCTCTGCTGCTCTCAGTGTTGCGCGCGAAGGGATCGATGCCCGGGGTCGACTCGTGGAGCACGCGGTCAGTGTGTATCGATCCGACCGGTACGACTTCGAACTGTCGACCAGGCGACTTTAGGAAAGCGAAGCCGAAAGCTTTTCTCCCGCCGCATATACCGATTTCACGCACAGCTGGCTGTCGAGGATTACCGCGTCTGCAATGTACCCAACGTCGAGGCGACCCAGATCGTGTGACCGACCAATGGTGCGGGCGGGAGTTTCGGTGAGCGCCGTCACGACGCTCACAATCGGCAACCCCACGTCGAACACTCCCCGGCGAAGTGATTTATCGAGGGTGAGCGTGGATCCGGCGATCGTTCTCTCATCGGCAAGCCGAGCAATGCCCTCGGTGACGAGCACCGGCAGGGAGCCCAGCAGATAGTTCCCATCGGGCGCATCTGTTGCCGCCATTGCGTCGCTGATCAGGGCAATCCGAGCTGGGGCATTTTCGAAGGCAAACCGCACGATTTCGGGGTGGATATGCACGCCGTCGTTGATCAATTCGAGCGTCACGTGGGCAGACCGGAGGGCGGCAACAACCGGGCCTGGCTCTCGATGGTGAATTCCGGGCATGGCGTTGAAAGCGTGAGTCAGCACCGAGGCTCCCGCATCGAAAGCGGCCAGCGACTCGTCAAAGGTGGCCGCGCAGTGTCCGACCGCAGCAACCACCCCCGCCCCAACGAGCTCACTAATCAGCCCGTCGGCACCGGCGAGTTCTGGGGCAAGAGTGACCTGCCGGATGAATCCCTTTCCGGCTACCAACAGTCGTTCGAGCGCGGCACGGTCGGGAGCCCGAACCAGCTCCGGATCGTGCGCTCCGCGATAGCTGTGCCGAAGGAATGGACCTTCGAGGTGCGCGCCGAGAAAGCGGGGGTTGGTCGCGGCCAGTTCTGCCACGACGCCGAGGCGACGTTCCAGATCGGTTTGGCTGGCGGTAACCAACGACATGACGAGGCGGGTTGTTCCGTGCGCACCGTGCACCTCCAGTGCCCGCACACTCGCCGCTACCCCGTCGTCGAAGGCGCCCCCTCCCCCACCGTGGCAGTGGAGGTCAATGAATCCGGGCACGAGCCAGGAGCCGGAGGCATCCGTCACATCATCGGGCCTGGCGTCGAGGTGACGCCAATCGCTTCCGGTGCTAACAGCTGTGATCACACCGGCCTCGAAGGCGACCCAGGCATCCGTGGTGATTCTGCCCCCCGATACGAGTCGTGCCGAGTGAATAACGGATTTCACGTTTTCGCCCTTTTCACCCGGCATCACGGTGAACGGTGTTTCTCAGGTCGTAGCGGTCGCCGCGGTAGATCGACCGCGCACGCTCAACGGGGCGGTGCTTTTGATCGAAACCCAGTCTCTCAATGATGAGGGCGGAGCTCCGTGTGGGAACACCAAGGAGGGTGGCTTGATCCTCAGTCACCACGGAGGCCGAGATCGACTGCTCGGCACGAAGAAGTTTGATTCCGTAGCGCGTGGCCAAAACGTCGTAGAGCGAAAAATTGAGATCGTCTCCCGTAAGCCCGGGTACGTAGCGAGCAGGTAAATCGATTCGTTCGAGACACATGGGAAGGCCGTCGGCCACTCGGACCCGTTCGATGTGTACAAGCATTTCGCCCACGCTCAGCATCAGTTCGCGGCTTGCCGCCGCATCTGCGGAGACGTACTCAAATACCAAGAGTCGCGAGGAGGCGGTAAATCCGCGAGCGGCCATGTCTTCGGAGAACCCCGTGAGCTCAGAGGACTTGGAAACTATTGGCTGCGCAACGAAGGTACCTGCCCCGGGAGCACGGGAAACGTAGCCCAGACGGGCCAGTCCAGCGATTGCCTGCCGCAGCGTCATCCGGCTCACCCCAAATTGCTCAGCAAGCTCGCGCTCGGGCGGCAGCTTGTCGCCAACCTGCATTTTCGCTAAGGCGGCGACCAGGTGCACCTTGACCTGTTCGTGTTTGGACAGCTCGGGGTCAACTGCCTCGAGCCCATCTTCAGAGGCAATCTTGACGCTTGGCACGGTGCGGCGCACAACCGGTGAATTCATGGTGTCGACCTCCTCGAGCTCAACGGGTGGCAAAAATATTGCGGCAGGTGATGGGTAATCGCACCGTACCGTAGCACCGGGTTGTCGACGCTTGCGCATGATTGACATCCGTTACCGCGGGGGTTAGTTTTAGGTCATCCAAATTGGTCTAGACCAATCTAAGGGATTTTCAGCCGAACGGCCAACTATCCATGGAGAAACGGTGGTGATTCGTGTCTGAGCTGTATCTCGCAATCGACGGTGGGCAATCGGGCACCGTCGCGATGGTCATCAACGTTCGGGGAGAAATCGTCGGGGTGGGACACGGCGGTCCGATTCGGCATCACGACGAAACAGCTGCTGAGACATTTGTTCGGGATGCCTTCCGCGCCGCCATCAGCGCCGCACTCCACGCGGTGCCCGAGCCTGTGACTAGCCCCGAAATCGCGGTCTGCTGCCTCGCCCTGACGGGTTCCGCGGGAATCGCCCGCCGGGTGCTTTCGGAATTCGTCACTGCCGAGCAAACGATCGTTCTCGACAGCGATGCCCTTGCTGCCCTCGCGAGCGGAACGGCCGGACGCGGCGGCATAGCGATCATTGCCGGAACCGGCACCGTCGCGGTTGCCGAGAGCACGCAGCATCCGGAGGCAGGCCACGTTTTGGTGGGCGGCTGGGGATGGGCGCTCGGAGATGAAGGCAGCGGCTTTTGGATTGCCATGGAGGCGTTGAAGTGCGCCGCCCGAGCGACCGATCACACGGCGGCGGACACCACTTTGGTGGCCGAGCTGCCGACGGCGCTCCACGAGCCCGACCTGCGGGCCGTGTACAACCGGATGACCGGACGCTCCTTCGACCGAGCCGAAATTGCTCGTCTCGCCCCCGTGGTGATGCGGTGTGCCGCGGAGGGTGATGCGGCGGCGGCGGCGATCCTCGATCGAGCCGCCCATTGCCTGGCGGATTTGACCGTGGCAACAGCCGAAGCCGCGGGATTTCTCGACTCAGACGAACTCGTTGTTGTTGCCTGCGGCGGAATTCTTAGCGCGGATAGCCCCCTCGTGCCCCGCGTTCGATCGCTGCTCGCGACTCGGTTACCGGCGTTCGCCTTCGTCATTCCCCCGTTCCCCCCGGTAATTGGAGCATTTTATCTGGCGCTCAAAGCGGATGACCTCGAGGTAACCGAAGCCATCGAAGCCCGCCTTCGGGAGCAATTCGCGGTGCGACCGGAACTCCGGTCGAAACCTCAGCTCTTGGCCAAAACCCCGCACCGCTCAACCCCGTAACGCTCAACCCCGCACCGCTCAACCCCGCACCGCTCAACCCTGTCAGGAGCACCATGCGCCCCGATTCCCTCTCTCCCCTTAGCCGCGAGCAGCGAGTTGCTGCCCTCACCGGGGCCGTCATTGTTTCCTGTCAGGCCGGCCCGGAGAGCCCCCTGAATTCTCCGCAGATCATTGCGGCTCTCGCCCTCAGCGCCGAAATGGGTGGGGCAAGCGGATTCCGGGTAGACGGCCCCAAAAACGTCGCGGCGGTTCGTGCAAAAAGTCCGCTCCCCATCATCGGGATTAACAAGGTGGATCGCGCGGGCTTTGAGGTTCGCATTACGGCAACCTCGGATGATGCCTTCGCGGTGGTAAACGCCGGCGCCGACTTCGTCGCCGTCGATGGCACCCAGCGAGAGCGACCGTTTGGCCAGACCCTCGCGGACATCGTGACGGCACTACACCGGGCCGACGTCGTGGTGATGGCAGATATTTCCACCTCCGAAGAGGCGCGATACTCGATGGACTGCGGGGTGGACATTGTTGCGACGACCCTCGCCGGATACACCCCGCATACCGACCACTACGACCGTTCCGAACCCGCATTTTCGCTGCTCGCCGACATCACTGCCCTGCCCGTCCCGGTGTTCGTGGAGGGGCGCATTTGGTCACCGGAGCATGTTTCCCGCTGCTTCGCGCTCGGGGCCAAAGCCGTGATCATCGGCTCGGCCATTACCGTGCCGCAGTTCATTACGCGTCGCTTTGTCGCCGCAGCCGAATCCGCACGGGTCTCGTGATGACCGCAGTCGAGGCGTATTTCACCGATGTCAGCGCCAGACTAACCGAGCTTGCCACCACGCAATCGCAAGCCATTCAGGAGGTTGCCGACGTGGGCGCCCGTGCCATCGCCGCGAAAAGACCCATTCATATTTTTGATTCGGGTCATCTCATCAGCCACGAATTCATCGACCGCACCGGTGGGCTCGCGGCCTACACAGCGTTGACCTTCTCCGGGATGCTCAGCCGGGGTAACCCCTGGGTAAATTCGCAACGACGGGCAACCGACCAGACCGGAGAAGCCTCAGCCCGGTTTCTGACTCAGTGGGTCATCGAACAGGGCACCCTTCAGCCCGGCGATCCGCTGATCATCAGCTCGGTGTCGGGCACAAGTGGCGCAGTGCTGGAACTCGCCCGGCAGGCACGCCACCACGGACTCACCGTTGTCGCGCTGACCGCCGTCGACTTTTCTTCCGCGCTGCCACCGCTGCACTCATCCGGAAAAAGACTGCACCAAGCTGCCGACATCGTTCTTGACAATCGTGCGCCCTACGGGGATGCGGCGCTCAGTGTCGACGGGGTCGAGGCGACGGTTGCCGCCTGGTCCGGTATTGCCGGCGCGGCACTGATGTGGGCGGTCACCGTGGGAATCGTCGAGCGCTGCGCATCCCTCGGAGTTCACCCCACCATCTATTCGAGCTACAACCTGCCGGGCGGTGGCAAGACCTATCAGAGCTCGCGACACCGCTACGAAACGGAGGGGCAATGACCGATGTCGAGGGCTATTTGCGCTATCTGGATGTTGTCAACGACCAGCTGTTGAAGGCGAGAAGCGAGGCGGTGACGCAAACTATCGCTGCCAGCGCGGTACTGATCGCCCGCAAGATTCTCGACGGCGGTGTGCTCTACGCGTTCGGTGCCAGCCATGCGGGGTTACTCATTCAAGACCAGTTCTATCGCGCGGGGGGCCTTGCTCCGATCCAGCCCATTCTGCCGCCGCAGCTCATGCTCAACACGGTGCCCGTGACCCTCACGAGCGAGCTCGAACAGACGCCGGGTTTCGCTGAAACCGTTATGAGAGACATCCGGATTGGCTCCGGAGACCTCCTTCTGATTGCCTCCGTCTCCGGTCGCAACCCGGTGGCAGTGGAAATGTGTCTCATCGCCCAAAAACGGGGCTCGACCGTGATCGCGCTCACCAGCGTGCGCTATTCCTCGGCAGTGGCCGGGCGCCATGGTCCGCGGCTGTTCGAGGTAGCCGACATCGTTATCGATCTACCGGGCGAAGTGGGAGATGCCGCCATCGAACTCGCGGCGGGCATCCCCCGCGTGGGTCCAACATCCTCCCCGGTCGGCACAGCGATACTTCACGGCCTAATGGTGCAGGTGTCCTTACTCATCATGGACAGCGGCGACAAACCACCGGTGTTTGCGAGCGCCAATCTGGACGATTCGGCCGCGTGGAATGACCGACTCATCCGCAGCTATCAAGGCCGACTCAGCTACCTCTGAATCAACGCACACCGAAGAAAACGAGGAACGAATCATGATGTCTAAACGCTCACTACCAATCGCCCTGGCAGCGATCCTTCTCGGCTCTGTCACCGTGGCCGGTTGCTCCAGCTCAAGCGGCGAAGGTGCCGCGGAAAAGATCAACGTGGTTTTGCACGATAACCCGCCGACAAATAAGGCGTTGATCACGATGACAAAGGTTTTCGAAAAGGAAAACCCAAGCATCACCGTTAAAATCAGTTTCATTCCGATCGCAGACTGGGCCGCCACCCGCACCGCGCGGTTATCTGCCAAACAGGTCGACATTACGGAAGGCGTGACCGGCCCGGGAGCTACTCCCCTGCCCGACTATGTCAAAGGTGCCCCGCAATCGGTCTGGATGAAGGGCGTCGAGGCGGGTAACTGGGTAGATCTTTCAGGCCAAAAAATGCTCGATAACTTTATTCCGACTGTGATCGCCGCGTTGAAAATTGAGGGCAAAAGCTACCAGGTGCCGACGAGTCTCAACTACGTGAACGGCGTATTTTACAACAAGGAAATCTTTGCCAAGGTAGGGGTCGAGGTCCCAAAAACCTGGGGCAGCTTCAAGACCGTACTGGCCAAGATCAAGGCCGCAAAAATAATTCCGATTTCTGCCGGCGGTAAAGACAATTGGCCGGTAGGACTTATTGCCATCGGCGCGGCACAATCCCTCTACCCGACCCTGGCCGAACAGCAGGCGCTCGACAAAGGCCTATGGGCGAACACGGTGAAACTCAACGATGAGAAGAATGTGCAGGTGGTCGATCGCGTAAACACGATCTACCAATACATTGACCCCAGTTTTGCGGGCGTCGACTACAGCACAGCTCAAGGCCAATTTGCCAGTGGGCAGGCGGCAATGACCGTCGACGGCACCTGGGCTGCCAGCCAGTTCCTGGCCACCAATCCAGCGCTGAAGATGGGATTCTTTCCCCTCCCCGTGAGCGACACTGCTGCGGATAATCGATTGGGCGGCAAGATCGATTTCACCTTTGTCGTACCGTCTGCGACAAAGCACAAAGCAGCCGCAATCAAATGGCTCGACTTCTTTTCGCAGAAGTCAAACTACGCGGCCTTCGCAACTGCCGGTGGGATCATTCCCGCCCAGGCGGATGTCGCGCTCTCTCCCGCACTCGAAAGCGTCAAGCCGTCTTTGACCGGTGAGTTTGATTTGGCCTGGGACCAAGTCTTTCATTCCAACGCCAACGCCGGGTCCAACGTTGGGCCGGTCGGCTTCAACTACAGCGGACTCAGCCCGGTGGGGGCGCTCAAGGGGGCCCAAGCCGCTCAGGATGCCGCGCAGACCGACTGGGCGGCGGGACTCGCGAAATAGCGATCGTCAGATCTACGGAGGGCCGGTGTGAGCCGGCCCTCCGAAAACGCCCGAAGCAACGCCAAGGGAGCAAGTTTTGCGACACAACATTTTTGGCAGTTCGCTTGCCCCCCGGATCGGCTTCGCGGTGCCCTTCGCGTTCATTGCCTTCTTCTCGCTGATTCCCGCCGTCGCGACGGTGGTGCTTTCTCTCACTGATCTGTCCTCCGAACCGGGAATCCCGGTGAATTGGGTGGGACTTTCGAACTACGTCCAGTTCTTCACCGGTGGTAACCGCAACGACTCAATGGCTGCTCTCAGAAACACCCTGATTTTTGCCCTTGTTGTCTCGGTGGTGCTAAACGTTGTCGCCTTGGCCGTAGCGATTCTGCTGAATCGTCGTTCCCGCTTCGCCGTCTTCACTCGCTCGGTAGTTTTTCTGCCCACGGTGCTGGGTGTCACCGTGGTGGGGCTCCTGTGGTCGCTTTTTTTCAATCCCATCGGTGGCCCGGCGCAGGCCGTTGTGGAACTGTTCGGTGTTCGTTCATCCTTCTTCGGCGACCCGAAACTCGCCCTCGCCCTGTGTATTTTTGTGCAGATCTGGATGTCGGTGGGCTATTCGGCACTGATTTACACGGCAGGGCTGCAGGCCGTACCCGGGGAACTGTACGAGGCGGCCTCGATTGATGGGGCAAACTCCTGGCACCGGTTACGGTTTGTCACCATTCCGATGATTGCTCCCTCGATGACCGCGAACATTCTGATTGCGATCATCGGTTCGCTGCAGTCCTTCCAACTGATTTACGTGCTTACCGGGGTGTTGAACCCGGCGACCTCAGTGCTGTCGTTGTTGCTGTTCAAAATCGGATTCGGCCTCAGCGGTGGCACCGGGCAGACCCAGGGTTTCGCTTCCGCAATCTCGATCATTCAATTCGCCCTCGTCGCCGTCATTGCTCTGATCGCCTATTCCTACCTTCGCCGACGGGAGAACCAGCTATGAGTGAAATCACTACCCGGGGCGCAAAAGTCGCAATTCTTGTTGGAATTACACTGGTTCTTATCGGGTTCGCGTTTCCGCTTCTTTTTATAGTGAATACAGCTCTCAAAACTCAGGCCGGCTTTTACGCTGATCCCTCGGGCATCACCACAACTTTGGAATTTGGTAATTTTGTGGATGCATTTACCCAGGTCGATTTCGCCCGATTCCTGCTCAACTCTGCCCTCTATACCCTTGTTTCTGCTTCCGTAGGAACGGTGGCTTCGTTACTCGTGGCATTTCCGGTTGCCCGCGGTTTTCTCAAACGAAGCTCCGTCTGGAATATCGTTTTCATCCTCGCGCTATTTTTGCCGATCGCTCTGGTCACCCAGTTTCAGCTACTGCTTCGCCTCGGGCTCTACAACAGCCAATTGGGTTACATCCTGCTGCTGGCGTCGGCCGTCGGGATCAGCCCCCTCTTGATCGTGAGCTATCTGCGCTCCTTCCCCATCGAATTAGACGAGGCCGCCGCCATCGACGGGGTGGGCTATTTTCGTTACCTTGCAACGTTTGTCGTCCCGCTCACCAGCCCGGTATTAATCACCTGTTTTATCCTCCAAGCTCTCGGCGTGTGGAATGAAATCATTTTGGCAACCGTCATTTTTAGTGATTCGGATAAATATCCCGCCGCGCTCGGGCTCCACGCGTTTCAGGGCGCCTATTCCAGTCAGTGGCCGTTGCTGGCAGCGGCAACGCTCATCGTCGGCCTCCCAATTGTGGTGCTGTACGCGTCCCTGCAAAGATTTTTTGTTGCGGGAGCTCTCACCGGCGCGTTCAAGGGATGACTTGCGGATGCAATTCCCCTCTGATCCTCCTGCTCCGTGCCGCCTGATTGACGAGGAACTTCGCTCACCGGCTCCCCACCAGAGGGAGACTGGATCTATTCGCGGTCTTCAGCATCGAATTGAGATTTTTCGTCGTCCCGTACTGTCTAAGTCACAAACGATGCCATCGCCGCATCGAACCCATGCCAATAGCCCAGGAGACGGATGATATCCCGCCTACGCACCAGCCCCGATGCCGTTCACCTCGGCCTCATGCTCGCCCTCACGTTTTCCACCGGAGTGGTCGACGCGGTTGGATTTCTCGGCCTCGACCGGGTGTTCACCGGCAACATGACCGGCAACGTGGTGATTTTGGCGATGGCCCTCACCAGAGCTAATGGGCTCCCGATCGTCGGCCCCGTTGTTGCCCTCCTGCTCTTTCTATTGGGCGCCACCATTGCCGGTCGAGTACTCCGCAAGCAGCCCGCCGGCTGGTCACCGCGAACGACGGTATTGCTGGCGGTGGTCGCCGTGATTCTGATCGCGACAACCATCACCGCACTGGCAACCAGCGCTCCACGAAACGAGATTGTGGCGCTGGCCATCACCGGCGCACTGGGGGTCGCAATGGGGATGCAGGGCGGGACCGCCCGCCAGATCGGCGTGAAAGATGTCACCACGGTGGTGGTGACCTCGACCCTGGTCGGGCTGGCGTTCGATTCCCGGTTTGCCGGCCGCAACCCGGCGCAGCAGTGGAAGCGTCGGCTTGGAGCGGTGGTTCTGATCGCTGCGGGGGCGGCCACCGGCGCGCTGCTGCTGCGCTCCAACCTCGCTCTCGGCGTGCTACTCGCGGCCGTGGTCACGCTCGTCGTTGCCGTGATCGGCCACATCGCTCGACCACATAGCACGAAGCAATAGCCGGGCTGCTCGTTGTGCCCAGAATCGATGACATGATGACCGTCACCACGCGCCCCGAACTCAACGGCGATTTCGGGATGGTCACCAGCACCCATTGGCTGGCCACGGCCACCGGAATGAGCGTGCTCGAGCGCGGTGGCAACGCCGCAGATGCCGCCGTCGCGACGGGATTCGTACTGCAGGTCGTTGAACCGCACCTCAATGGCCCGGGAGGGGAGGTTCCCATCCTGCTTTGGAATCAGAGCGACGGCGACGCAATTGTCATCGCAGGCCAGGGTGTGCTGCCGCAGGGGGCAACCATCGATTACTACCGCGACCAGAATTTGGATCTCGTGCCGGGAAGTGGTCTTCTGGCCGCCACGGTACCGGGGGCATTTGATGCCTGGCTTATGTTGCTGCTGCGGTGGGGCACGTGGTCTATCCGAGACGTGCTCGAGCCGGCCATTTCATTGGCCGAACGCGGCTGGCCGGTTTTGCCTGCCATCTCGCACACGATTGCGCAGGTTGCCGGACTGTTCACCGAGCATTGGCAACACTCGGCAGCCACCTGGCTCGGCCCTTCCGGCTCCGCTCCAGAGCCGGGAAGTCGGATGAAAAATCCGGAACTAGCGCACACCTGGCGGCGCCTGCTTTCCGAGGCTGAGAGCGCAGGGCCGAGCCGAGACGCGCAAATCGAGGCGGCGCGACGCACCTTTTATAGCGGTTTTGTTGCGGAAGCAATCGACCGCCACTCGCGGGAGGAGTTTTGGGATAGTTCCCGGCAAGCAAACCGCGGTGTGCTGTCCGGCGCGGATCTCGATCGATGGCGGGTGCCGATCGAAGCCCCGGCAAGTGTGGACTACCACGGTCACACGGTCTATAAAACGGGGCCGTGGGGGCAGGGGCCGGTGTTTCTTCAACAGCTCGCGCTGCTCTCCGAAATCAATTTGCCGGCTGCCGGGCACCTGAGCGCAGACTACGTTCACACCGTTGTGGAGGCATCCAAGCTGGCCTTTGCCGATCGTGAGGCTTGGTACGGCGATCCCGACTTTGTGTCGGTGCCACTCGCGCACCTGCTGAGCGAGGAGTATTCCGCGCAGCGTCGGGCTTTGATTGGCGATGTTGCCTCGCGGGAACTGCGCCCGGGTGCGCCGGGAGGCCGAGTTGCACGATTGCCGCGCGGGTCCCAAACCAATCGCTGGTCGAGCGCATCGGATGCCACGGCGGGGGTGGTTGGTGTGGGCGAACCGACAATCGCGCGGTCGGGCCGCCCGGTACCCGCCGCAATTCCAACGAACATCGGAGCAGTCGCCACCGACGGGCCGATCGCCCCCGACGGCACCGTGCACGGCGACACCTGCCACCTCGACGTCGTGGATCGGCACGGCATGATGATCTCGGCAACGCCGAGTGGCGGGTGGCTCCCGTCTTCGCCCACGATCCGAGGGCTCGGCTTCTGCCTCAACTCCCGAGCCCAAATGACCTGGCTCGAGCCGGGGTTCGCCTCGTCGTTGCATCCGGGGTCACGTCCCAGAACCACCCTCTCCCCCACCCTGGTTGGCAAAAATGGCGAGCCGTATCTGGCGTTCGGTACGCCGGGCGGCGACCAACAGGATCAATGGGCCCTGCAATTCTTTTTGTCCCACGTGCACTTCGGACTCAACCTGCAGGAAGCCATTGACGCACCAAAATTTCACAGCATGCATCTCGCGGAATCGTTTTGGCCACGAACCGGAACGACGGCGGGGCTCGTCGCTGAGGGCCGAATCGCTGCCGACGTCATGGCCGAACTCGAACGGCGTGGGCATCGGGTCACCCGCACAGACGACTATTCCCTCGGTCGAGTGGGTGCGGTCGGGAGAATTCCGGGCACCAGATTCCTGCGGGCGGCAGCGGATGCTCGGGGCGCACAGGCCTACGCCGCTGGCCGTTAACGCGCACTCTCGTGCACCTCCCGCGGTCGAAGCATCCCGGGGGAAACAACGCATCATTGCTGCCGAAATCTCTGCGAAACTGCGCGCTGATTACACTATGCGTGACGCGGAATCCACCGTGGCCAAAAGACACTGAAGGGTTCCGATGACCGATCACGCGTGTGACCATGTGGTTCCACACCACCCAAGAAGCCGATCAGACTTGCAACGTCCCCGCGCTTCTGTCCGAGGGGTGCTGGCATGAACGCCAGCTGGACGGTAACGAACGGCATACTTGCCCTCGGTGACTACGCGGTGGAACGCGGCGGCGTCATACGCAACGCCCAGCTGTCGTGGCAGTCTCACGGCACACTCAATGCCGCCGGCGACAACGTAATCGTCTACCCCACCAGTTACACCGCAGTTCATGAAGACCTGTCGTGGTTGATCGGGCCCGACCTCGTGCTCGACCCCGAGAAGTGGTTCATCGTCATCATCGACATGTTCTCGAACGGGCTCTCCTCGAGTGCCGCAACGGACGATAACTTTCCGGCCCTGGTCACCATGGCGGATAACGTGCGTGCACAGCACCGCCTGATTTTCGACGAGTTCGGAGCCACCCGGATTGCCGCGAGCTACGGATTTTCGATGGGCGCAGGCCAGGCCTACCACTGGGCGGCGCTCTACCCGGAGGTGGTCGACCGCGCGATCATCGTCTGCGGAAGCGCCAAAACCGCGGTGCACAATCGGGTATTTCTGCTCGGTCTGTTGAGCATTCTGGAGGCGTCACCGGAATATCTGGGCGGGGGCCGGTTCTCCGCCGAGCCTGCCGCGGCCCTTCGAGCGTTCGGCACGATCTACGCCGGTTGGGGTGTGAGCCAAGACTTTTACCGAGAGAGACTGTTCGAAACCGTGCTCGGAGCTGCGGACCTCACCAGCTATCTGCGCACCGACTGGGAGGATTCCTTCGCGCGCCTCCGAGCGGGCAACCTCTACGCCCAGGCTCTCACCTGGCTGGAGGCTGACATCAGCGCAAATCCGCTCCACGATGGCGAGATCACTGCGGCCCTTTCGGCAATCACCGCACGGGTGTTACTGCTTCCCGGCACGACCGACCTGTACTTTCGCGTCGCCGACAACGCCGCGGAGTGTGAGCACCTCACCCACGGGCTATTAGCTCCGATCGAGAGTATTTGGGGGCACGGCGCGGGGAGCCCGCAGAATAATTCCGTCGATCTCAAATTCTTGAGTACCCAGGTTCGCGCCTGGCTCGCAAACTGACCAACGACGGGAAACAACATGACGATCACTGACACGTACACGAGCGAATTTTGGCCGACGGCGACCACCGAAGCTACGGTGCCGTTTCGCGAGGGCTTCACCTGGTATCGCGTGAGCGGCGACCTGAGCTCGGGGATGACCCCGCTGGTGGTCTTGCACGGCGGCCCCGGCTGCACCCACGATTACCTTTTGCGGTTGGCAGCCTTGAGCGACGCGAAGTGGGGCAGCCGCCCGGTAATTCACTACGACCAGATTGGCAACGGGCGGTCGAGCCATCATCCACAGAAGGGTGTTGATTTCTGGACCCCGCAACTGTTTCTTGCCGAGCTCGACAACCTACTGGAGCATCTCAAAATCGCCGACTCCTATGACCTTCTCGGACAATCCTGGGGCGGGATGCTGGCGGCCGAACATGCGGTGCTTCGACCGGCCGGGCTCAACCGGCTCGTGATTGCCGACTCCCCCGCATCCATGCCCCTCTGGCTTGCCGCGGCGGCCGAGTTGCGTGCTGCGCTGCCGACGGGGGTCAACGACACCCTGCTCGCCCATGAAGCCGCGGGAACGACCGCGTCTTCGGAGTATGTTGCCGCGGTGCAGGTGTTCAATGATCGGCACGTTTGCCGGGTCGTGCCGAATCCGCCGGAGGTTGCGGCGAGCATGGCGGCGATCGACCTCGACCCCACTGTGTATCAGACGATGAACGGCCCGAGCGAGTTTCACGTGGTCGGTTCTCTCAAAGACTGGAGCGTCGTCGACCGACTGCCCCAGATTTCGGTACCCACCCTCGTGATCTCCGGCTACTACGACGAGGCCACCCCGGCCACGGTGCAGCCCTACCTCGATCAGATCCCGGATGCCCGCCCCTGGGTTTTTGCGGAATCCGCCCACCTGCCCCACGTGGAGGAGACCGAGTCGTATCTGCGGGTTGTCGCGAGTTTTCTTACGGGTGAATTGATGCCGACGGTTGTGGCGGTTGCCGAGTAACGCAGGCAGACCAACGCAGGCAGACCAACGCAGGCAGATCAGCCGAAAGTTCCCGAGATCGGGTTGAATCCGGGAATATATTCCGGCTCGGGTAGGGGCCGTTCAAATGATTTCCGTGGCGGCATTTCGGGCGGCACCGCGGGAACAGAAGTTTCGCCCGCAATCTTGGTCCACACATTTGTATCGACGGTTCTCATGGAGGCACTTCCTGAGTGTTTAGCGAGCAGTGAGTAAGGCGAATGTGATTCAGCGGTGCGAGGAGTGCCCGCACATGCCCCCAATTTGTTTTGCTTTTAGATTAATCTCGCTTCGGTGAAAACACCACGATATTTGAGAAATAACCGCATAATCAGGATCCGAGTGACGGTGGCGGGTTAGAGCTTCGACCAGGGCTGAGAGGCGATTTTCCGCGTCATTGCACCGTTCCAGCGTTCGCCTCTCCCGAACTGCACAGAGCCAACCGGCTGAACAGCTGCTGGCGCACTTGCCTCCGTATCGAATTTTTGGCGGATGTCTGGCCGGCGAGGTCGCCTCTGATTGTGATGGGTGTTCCCTGGCCCGGTGCCGATGGGTTTGAAAGCGTCTGACCCCGAACACGGACGGTTCACGGCCAGACGCTGTGAGACGGTGTGCAGCAGCCGAACACCCAAGGTCACAGCCGCTCACCGCTCAGACATATAGTGGCGCGGATCGCCGTTGATTTTGCAGTCTGGTCGAACCCTTGATTCGGATGAGAAATTCTGGTAGCGCTTCTCGTAACGAACGCGCCTTTGTAAGCGCAGTCATAGCCACGGCCACGGCGTGCAGCCCGGTTACTTCGTATTCAGGGCGGGCTCTGGCGCGGACACGAGTGCCGGAATAAGTCTCTGTCGCACGGTGAGGGTCACCACAAGAGCGAGGATCACAACGAGAAAAATGACACTCGTCACGGTGGTGCCGAGCCCTAAGCCCCCATCGGCCGGGCTTTGCGCCAACAGGTCTCCGGTCGATGCCCCGAGCGGTCGAGTGAAAACGTAGGCGATCCAGAAAGCGAGCACGGCGTTGAGCGAGAAGGCAAAGTACGCGATGCTTACCGCGAGGATCGCCCCGGCGAACAGTGCCAGGGATGCCAGATACCCGAGGTTCAGCCCCTCAGCGAGAAGGTCGCCGGTGGCCGTTCCGAGGGCGAAGGTGAACAAGACCGTCAACCAGTAATAGGTTTCGCGTCGGGTAGTCGTGATCGAGTGGATTGAGAGCGTGCGTTCGGATCGGAACCACAAAACGAAGGTTGTCGCCAAGGCCAGGGCGAAGGCAATTGTCGTGGCAGCGAGCGGCAACCCAAGCTCGATGAGATTGTCGGTGATCAGGGTTCCGACAACACTGATCAACACGATCGCGAGCCAGTACACCGCCGGGACAAACCGTTTCGCCCGAAACTGGACCACCAGCGCTGCCAGCAGCAGCACTGACATCACCAGGCTGACCCCGGTCAACCCAAAATTGAGGGTGACATTGAGGTAGTCGGCGGCGGTCTCCCCCACCGTCGTTGCAAGAACCTTAATAATCCAGAAGATTGCCGTGACGTCGGGAACCTTGTTCAGCATCTGGCGCGCGCTCAACGCATCTGCGCGTTCGATAAGTGTCATAAAAATCTCCCTGAAGGTGAAGCGACGGAGGGTTCATTCGGTGCCAAAAACGGTCGGTGAGTGACGTGCGGCGGCGACGGAATGCGCGCCGAGGCGATGGGGTGCGAATTGACGTTTATTTGAATCCGGCGAGGTCGAGCGCCGATTGGAGCGAGGTGAGGTAGCCGTCGCTTGTGTAGCTTGCGCCGCTGACGCTGGCGACGTTCGCGCTTTGCGAAGACAGCACCTCGGACCGCAGAATCGGAGCTGCTCGGTTGCTGATCTGCACGGACCGTCGGCCCTGATTGGTGAGTTGCAGCGCAATGACGTCGGTGATCCGAGAAGAAGCCACCGTGATCTGTACCTGCACGGGGCCGTATTGGGTGGATGCTACGGTGCCGGTGAAGGTTCCGTTTCTCCCCCCGGAGGCAGGAGCAGGAGTCGCGGCCGCGGGCGGAATCGCGGGGTGCGCAGCTGGCTTCACCGTTTGTGTGGGTGCTGCAACGTTTGGCGGGGTGGACGTCGCTGGGGCGGGAGTCTCTGGCGTTGCGGGTGATGGCGTTACCGGAAGTGCCGAAGCCGGGTTCGATGGCTGTGTCGGGTTGGGTTGCTGTGTCGCATTGGGTGGCTGTGTCGTTTTGGGTGGCTGTGCCGGTGCCGAATCTGTAGCGGATCGGGTGACGCGGGCCGCTGAACTGCTGGAAAGTCCCGAAGCGCCGGTTTGCCACCCGACGATGAGGATGGCGGTGGAAGCAACAATTCCCTGGGCGATCGCTCGTTTTCTCACCAGTCAAACCTTTCGAGGTGAATCTGATGTTCGGGAACGCCCAGCGCCGTCGCGTCGGCCCTAACGAGTTCGACCCAGGCACCCGGGCCGCACAGATACAGATCGGAGTCGGCGAGGTCGGGGAAGACACCGCGAAGGGTGACTCCGCGAGTAGCGTCTGTTTGGGGCATCCATCCCGGGCCGGTAATGGCTCGACTGCCAATCATCGTGTAGACGGTGGCTCCTTTTTGTCGCGCCAGTTCGGCGATTTCGTTCCACAGGTAGGTTTCGTCAATCGTCGAGGCCCGCAGCAGGATCGTCGTTTCCCCCGGCGCAATGATTGCATCTTCGAGCAGCGCACGGATGGGCGTCACACCGATGCCCGCGACGACAATTGCCAGTTTCGGGGCGGTTCGGGCCGCATCTGTAAACAGCCCGTAAGGACCTTCGAATGAGACGCGGGTTCCCGGCTTCAATGCGCTGATCGCCCTGCTCCCGGAGCCGAGATCGCGAACCGTGATCCGAGCATGGGTGCCGGTCGGTACTGCCGAAAGCGAGACGGGGTGCGAGTGCCACCAGGTGCGAAGGCTCCAAAATCGCCAGATAAAGAATTGTCCACCGGCCGATTCGAGGGTTTCCAGATCTCGTCCGGCAAAATGGATGGAAACCACCCCGGCTGCCACCGTCTCGATCTGGCTGACTGTCATCCGTCGTCGAACCGACATCACCGCGGGAGCGATGAAGCGGTAGCCGCCGATCGCCCCGAAGGCAAGCACATATAAACCGATCCAATAGAAGCGTTGCAGACTGTTGGCGGCAAGAATTCCGCCCACACTCAACTGATGCGGCACCGCCACCAGAACGGCAAGATAGCTCAGCAGATGGATGAGGTGCCACAGTTCGTAACTGAACCGGCGACGAACAGCAACCAGCGAACAAATCACGACAACGATCAAAAGACCGAGGCCGAGGAACGCCAAGGGCATATCGGGGATGTCAAACATGGCGCCGATTTCGACGATGGGGTTAATTCCGGAGGTCATTCCGTAGCCAACCAGCAGCAGTACCCCGTGACCCAGCAGAAGATACAGCGCGGGTTTACCGAGCGACCGATGTACGGCAAGTGCGCGGTCGTGGCCGATTACCCGATCGATTAGGGGGATGCGGGCGGCGAGAACGAGCATCACGAGAATAAAATCGGTACCGATGAGTCCGGCCAGGACGCCGACGCTGGTGACTCCGTCTGCGATCGTTGCAAATCTGGCGGCGCCGCCGGAAGCGAGGAACAGGGCAGCAGCAGCGGCACCGGATGCCCAAATCGTGGCCACGAGAAGGTCGGCGATTCGTGCCCGTCGACGGTATTGGCGTCGCCGATCGGGGACGGATATCGCGTGAGTCGCGACGAGGGCGTCGAACGGGGTGGGTTGCGGCGGACTCTGGGTGGCCGTCATAGGGCCAGCTTTGCGTTGCTCCCTATGGTGTTGCCCTAGTTTCTCGACTCCAACACGTGAGTTTTCACATCTTCGGGATCGAGACGGTTACGCGCAGGCCGTGAGCTGTGTTGCCCAGTTCAATCGAGCCGCCCGCATCGGTGACGATTGCCTTCACTAGGGCGAGCCCGAGGCCACTTTCCCCGCCGTGAACTGTGCGGGATTTATCTTCACGGGCGAAACGGTCGAAGGCGTGCGGGATGAACGATTCGGCCATTCCCGGGCCGGAGTCGGTTACCGTCACGAGCAGCTCCGACGCTGTCTCGGTGAATTCAGCGTCGACGACGCTGTCACCCCCGACGGTGCTGTCACCCCCGACGGTGCTGTCACCCCCGCGCCGGGATTTTTCGATCGCGGCGATGCTGTTGGCGAAGAGGTTGTCGCAGATCCGGCCGAAATTGGCCGCCGCAACCGCATAGTGCGCACCGGGAACATCCGTATCGATGGGAATATCCGTATTGATGGTGAAACCGATCTCGATGTCAGCGGCGAGAGCCAACAGTCGGGCTCGATCGACACTGTCCGTCAGCTCGGTGGCAAGCTGCTCACTCGAGCTCGACGCCGAATGTGCTGCGGTGGCTTCGAACCGGGAAAGTTCCAACAGGTTGTTGGCCAGCGAGGACAGCCGAACGACCGACTTTTCAGCCGCGACGACCCGATCGGCAAGGTCCGCTGCGTTGTCAAAATCGTCGTGGGCAAGTTCCAGTTGGATTTTCAGCGCCGCCAACGGTGTGCGGAGCTCGTGCGCGGCATCCGAAACGACCTGCTTCTCGCGGGCGGCCGACTCACGCACCCGACTCAGGAGAGCATTCAGAGTGCTGGCGAGGTCAGCAATTTCGTCGCGACTTTTGCCCATCGGGAGGGTCGCGCTCGAGTCAACCGCCAGTAATTCAGCCCGTTCGCGCAGCCGCGTTACCGGGCGAAGCGCCGCGGATGCCAACAGCCAGGAGGCGACGGCGAAAATGGATAGCAGCGTCAGGGTTCCGATCAAAAAAACCATGTCCAGACCACGCAGGGCGAGATTGCCGGCGGCTGTGCTGCGGGCCGCCCACAACGTCCAGTCGCCCGCACTGGTCGACACAATCCGTTGGGCGACCGCAAATGTGGTGGCTCCATCAATCACGTCAAATCGCTGAGCCGATCCGGAATAGTTTTCGACAGAATTTCGAATTCCGGTCGGAAGGGTGTTGAGCTCGACCACCCCCTTCGGGCTGCGGATGTAAACCAGCAACCCCTTCCCGGAGTCGTCGATCAGATTGGTAGGGGCGGCCACAATCTCGTCGACGTAGTAGGCGAGGTCATCTTCGGCCAGGGTTCCGTTGGCGGATTCCAGAATCGAAACCA
>JACMPQ010000056.1 GCA_014377425.1 Microbacteriaceae bacterium
GACCTGCAGACCGAGGAGTTCGCGGCCGAGATCAAGCAGATGATTGTGGATGCCGTAGCGATGGAAGAGGAATACAACCGCGACTTGCTGCCCAGCGGGATCCTCGGTCTCAACGCCAACTACATCAACCAGTACGTGAAGTACCTGGCCGATCGTCGTCTGGAAGAGCTCGGTTTCGAAGCCGAATACAACGTCACCAACCCGGCCAAGTGGATGGCTGCGGCAAACGACACCCTGCAGCTGGTCCACTTCTTCGTGTCGACCAACACCTCCTCCGAGTCCAACGCCTCGGCCACGGTCGGCGCGAAGTAACTCGTTGCTCCTAGACGGCCGGTTCGGTCATCCGCTTCTTTCGCTAGCAGGTTTACGCGTCGGTGAAGCGGGTGATGGGGCTGGCCGTTTTTGCGTTCGGAGGTTGTTAAGGGCGCTCGGTCAGCGCGGCCCCATCCGAATCGCGCCATCCAACCGAATCGTTTCGCCGTTGAGCATCGGGTTGTGCACGATGTGCTCCACCAGAGCCGCGAACTCCGCGGGCCGACCGAGGCGCGCCGGGTGCGGCACTTGAGCGCCAAGAGACGCGCGCGCGTCTTCGGGCAGGGCCGCAAGTAGCGGGGTGTCGAACAGCCCCGGCGCGATACAGACCACCCGGATGAGGTCTCTTGCCAGTTCCCGGGCGATCGGCAGCGTCATCCCGGCCACCCCCGCCTTCGAGGCGGCATAGGCTGCTTGACCGATCTGCCCGTCGAACGCCGCAATTGACGCGGTGGTGACGATCACCCCGCGCTCCTCACCGAGCGTCCCGTTAGCCGTCTCCGGGTTCAGTCGCTGCATGGCGGCGGCGGCCAGCCGAATCAGGTTGAAGGTGCCGCTGAGGTTCACCCGGATTACCTCGTCGAAGGTGGCCAGCGGCAGCGGGCCGTTTCGCCCCAGCACCCGGCCGGGGGTGGCGATTCCGGCGCAGCTCACCGCGATTCGGAACCCGCCGAAGCCGTCGTTACTGGGGCCAGTGTTGCTCAGGCTCGATTTGCCGGACCCCGCGTTGCTGAGGCCGACCGCGACGTTAATTGCGGCGTCGAGCTGCGCCTCATCGGTCACGTCCGCCGCCGCGAAGGTGAAGTCGTGCCCGGCGGCGACCTCGGCTCCGGGCGAATCGGCTCGGTCAACAATCACCACCGTGGCTCCGGATGCCTGCAGCGCACGGGCCGTGGCAAGGCCGAGACCCGAGGCTCCGCCGGTGACGAGCGCGACGCATCCGGAAATATTCATTGTTTGGGCCTCAGAGTCGTTCGATGATGGTGGCGTTGGCCATGCCGCCGCCCTCGCACATGGTTTGCAGGCCGAAGCGTCCGCCGGTCTGTTCCAGAGTGGTGAGCAGGGTGGTGAGCAGGCGCGTTCCGGAGGAGCCGAGCGCGTGACCGAGGGCGATCGCCCCGCCGCGTGGGTTGACCCGGTCGGGGTCGGCGTGAAGCTCGCGCTGCCAGGCGAGCGGCACCGAGGCGAAGGCTTCGTTGACCTCGAAGCTGTCGACGTCGTCAATGCTCATTCCGGTGCTCATCCCGGTGCTCGTCCCGGTGCCACCGCCAGCGCTGCCTGCGCGCGCGAGGATGCGCTGGGTTACCGGAATCACCCCGGTGAGCATCTCGATCGGGTCGGATCCGGCCACCGCGAAGGCATGAAACCGGGCGCGCGGGGTGAGACCGAGCGACACCGCGCGGGCCTCGCTCATGATCAACACTGCCGAGGCACCGTCGGTGAGCGGGGAGGAGTTGCCGGCGGTAATGCGCCACTCGCCGAGCCCAAAACGCCTGCCCAGGTCTTCATCGAAGAACACCGGTTTGAGGACCGCGAGCCCGGCAATCGTGGTCTCGGGCCGAATCGTTTCGTCTGTGCCGCGGGAGGTGCCGGCGTCGCCGAAAGCCACAATCTCGGCATCGAAGTTGGCGGATGCTGCCAGCCGATGCGATCGCGCCGCAAACTCGTCGAGGGCGTTCCGGCTCAGCCCCCAGCGCGCGGCGATCAGCTCGGCCGCGATGCCCTGCCCCACCAGCCCCTCGGGGTAGCGCGCAGCGAGGGCGGAGCCGTAGGGGTCGGCTTCTCCCGTAGCCGAGCCCAGCGGGTTGGCGCTCATCGATTCCACCCCACAGGCGATCACCACCTCGTACGCCCCGGCCAACACTCCCTGCGCGGCGAAGGCCACTGCCTGCTGGCTGGAGCCGCACTGCCGGTCGACGGTGGTGGCCGGAACGGTGTGCGGAAAGCCGGCGGCCAAAACGGCGGTGCGGGTGAGGTTGAGCGACTGGCGCCCCACCTGCGAGACACAGCCGCCGATGACGTCGTCGATCAGGGCGGGATCGAGGTTGCTGCGCTCGACGAGGGCGCGCAGCATCCGGGCCAACAAATCCACCGGATGAACTTGGACCAGCTGGCCTCCCGGTTTGCCCCGACCGGAGGGGCTGCGAACGGCGTCGACGATGACGGCAGTGATCATGCTCGAACTGTACGCCGCGATCTGCGGTGTGGAAAAGGGAGACCTCGTTACTCCGCCAGCGCCTTAATAATTCGCTGCATCGACACCGGCTCGGCGGTGCGCAGGTGCTGGGCGAACAGGCTCACCCGTAGCTCCTCCAGCAGCCACCGCACTTTGAGCAGTCGCTCGGTGGAGTCCGGCGGCAGCGGGATGCGGCCGCCCGCGGCAACGAACCGTTCCATGGCTTTGTGCGCCTCCAGCTGACCCACGCGATCCTGGGCAACGCTCGTCGGCAGCTTCTCGAGCCGGGCCACGACCGCCTTGAGGTAGCGCGGCAGATGTTTGAGTTGCGCGACCCCGGTGCGGGAGATGAACCCGGGGTGGATGAGCCCGGCGAGCTGCGTGCGCGCGTCGGTGATCGAGGGGATCAGAATCATGCTCGTGGCCGATTTGATGGCACGCTCCACGTCGCGGGCGGCCCCGAGGGACGCGGTGACGGTGGTGACCACGGCGTAGAGCGAGTCGATGAGCCCGGCAGAGATGCTGGCCTGCGCCGCCTCGAACTCGGCCTTGGTGAAGATCAGCCCGTTCGGGGCAAGATCGCGCAGCGCGTTGTCGACGACGGCGGTGAGGCAGTCATCAAACAGGGCCTGCACGTTTTGGTAGGGGCTCGTGGCCAGCAGCAGTTTCTCGTTTTGGCTGAGGTGCTCGCGCACCCACGACAGCGGTGACGGCGTGGTCAACAGCACCAGGCGCTGCACTCCACGACGGAGCGCCTGCGCCTGGTCGGCGGCAGTCGCCATCACCCGGATGGCCACGCTCGTGCCCTCATCGACCAGCGTCGGGTAGCCGCGAATGATCGTGCCGCCGCGGCGCGTGTCCACTGTGCGGGGCAACTCGTCGAAGTCCCAGGTGATGAGCCCCGTGCGTTCGAGGGCGTGCGGGGTGTTCGACATCACCTGCGCCACCGACTCCCGCACCCGGGTTTTCAGCTTGTGCTGCAGCGCTACGAGATCTTTCGCGGTGGCAATCTGGCGACCGTTGTCGTCGATCACCGCGAAGCTCATCCGCACGTGCGGCGGAACATGGTCGTAGTCGAAGTCTTCCGCGGTCACCGGAGTGTGCGTTTTGCGCTGGATCATCTCGGCCAGGTAGTCCACGATCGGGGTCTCTTCGAGCTCCTCCGGGTCGACTCCGGCCACTCCTTCGAGCAGTCGGCGCGCCCATTCGGCGGCGGGAACGACGTTGCGGCGAATCGCTTTCGGCAGACTGCGGATGAGCGCGGTCACGAGTTCTTCGCGTAGCCCCGGCACCTGCCAGTCGAAACCGGCGGGGGAGAGCCGGGCCACCAGGGCCAGTGGCACCTGCACGGTGACGCCGTCGTCATCCGTCCCCGGCTCAAATCGATAGGCGAGCTTCAGCCGCTGGTCGCCCTGATGCCACTGGCTCGGGAAGGCATTCTCGTCGACCCGGGTGACCCGGGTGGTGGAAAGATTGTCGACGGTCATCGTGAGGAGGTCGGGAGTCTCGACCCGGACGGTTTTCCACCAGGTTTCGAACGACTTCATCGAGGCGATGTCGGCCGGGAGGCGGCGGTGGTAGAACTCGAAGATGGCCTCGTCGTCGACCACGATGTCACGGCGGCGGGTGCGTTCCTCCAGCTCCGCGAGCTCTTTGCGCAATGCCCGGTTGGCGCGGTCGAAGGCCGAGAGGCGTTTGTCGATGCGGTCCAGATCCCAGTCGCCGTCGACGAGGGCGTTGCGGATGAACAGGTCCCGGGCGTAGGCCGGGTCGATGCGGGCAAATTGCACCCGACGGCGCTCCACGATCGGCACGCCGTAGAGGGTCACCCGCTCCCAGGCCACCACCGCGCCCTGCTTCTTCTCCCAATGCGGTTCGCTGTAGCTGTGTTTGGCGAGATCCCCGGCCAGCGGTTCAGCCCAGGCCGGATTGATCGCGGCATTCACCCGGGCAAAGAGGCGACTGGTTTCCACCAGTTCCGCGCTCATCACGGCATCCGGTTGCTTCTTCGCCAGCGCGGACCCCGGAAAAATCAGAAAACGCACCTGACGCGCCCCGGCATAATCCTTTTTTTGCAGATCCCGGATGCCGAGCTGGCTGAGTAACCCGGCGAGCAGCGACTTGTGGATCCCGTCGGGGTTCACGCTCGGATCGTTCACCGTGAGATCCAGCGGCTTCGCCATGCGCAGCAGCTGGCGGTAAACATCGCTCCACTCGCGGATGCGCAAAAAGTTGAGGTACTCGCTCTTGCACAGGCGGCGGAAGGCGCTCGAGGAGAGCTCATCCTCCTTCTCGCGCAGGTAGTTCCAGAGGTTCAGCAGGGTGAGAAAGTCGCTGGTCGGGTCGATGAATCGGGCATGCTGCTGGTCCGCCTGCGGACGCTTCTCGAGCGGTCGCTCGCGCGGATCCTGAATGCTTAGCCCGGCCACGATCGCCATCACCTCGCGGGTGGTGCCGTGCTGCTTGGACTCCACCACCATGCGGGCCAGCCGCGGGTCGATTGGCAGCTGAGCGAGCTGTTTGCCGATGCGGGTGATCTCGAACGGTTCGGTCTTGTGTTTGCTGTTTGCCTTGCCGGAACGGATGTCACTGGCGCGGGTATCTCCGTCAGCGGCTGGCTCGGCAGCCGTACCGGTGGCATCCGCGTCTTTCCCGCGCGCGGTACTGCGCACGGCTCCCAGCTCGGCCAGTAGGTCGAGGCCGTCTTTGATGCCGCGGGAGTCCGGTGGCTGAAGAAACGGGAACGCAGCAATATCGCCGAGCCCGAGCGAAATCATCTGCAGAATCACGGCGGCAAGGTTGGTGCGCAGGATCTCCGGCTCGGTGTATTCCGGGCGCGCACCGAAATCCTGTTCGGAGTACAGCCGGATGGCGATGCCGTCGCTGGTGCGTCCGGAGCGGCCGGAGCGCTGCCGGGCGGAGGCTTGCGAGATGGCCTCAATCGGCAGGCGCTGCACCTTGGCCCGCACGCTGTAGCGCGAGATGCGCGCCATCCCGGCGTCGATGACATAACGGATGCCGGGAACCGTGAGGCTCGTCTCGGCAACGTTGGTGGCCAAAATGATGCGGCGGCGGGTGCCTGCGGCGGTCGAGGGACGGAACACCTTGTGCTGGTCGGCGGCGCTCAGGCGGCCGTAAAGCGGCAGCACCTCCGTGTGCGGCAGGTTGCGGCCGCGGATCGCCTCCTCGGCATCGCGAATCTCGTTCTCACCGCTGAGGAAGACGAGCACGTCGCCGTTGGATTCCCGGGCCAGTTCGTCCAGCGCCGCGTTGATGCCATCGATCGGGTCGAGGTCGGCCGGTTCCGGTTCGGGGCGGAGGTCTTTGCTGGTTCCGCGGCCACCGATTTGGGATGCGCCGGGTTGGGATGCGCCGGAGGGGGAGGCGCCGTTTTGGGAGGCGCCGCGAGCGTTGGCCCCGCCCGCAGAAACTCCTCCGGTGCCGGTGGGCGCTTCGACGGCATCCGGAACCAGCGGACGATAGCGGATCTCGACCGGGAAGGTGCGTCCGGAGACCTCGACGATGGGGGCGTCGTTGAAGTGTTTGGAGAAACTCTGCGGGTCGATCGTGGCGGAGGTGATGACAACTTTGAGGTCGGGGCGGCGGGGGAGGAGTTGTTTGAGGTAGCCGAGCAGAAAGTCGATGGTGAGACTGCGTTCGTGCGCCTCGTCGATGATGATGGCGTCGTATTTGCGCAGGAGTCGGTCGCGGTGAATCTCGTTGAGCAGAATGCCGTCTGTCATCAATTTGATGCGGGTGTTTTTGCCGACATGGTCGTCGAAGCGCACCTGGTAGCCGACGACCTCGCCGATCTCCTGGCCGAGTTCTTCGGCGATGCGCTCTGCGATCGTCCGGGCGGCGATTCGGCGCGGCTGGGTGTGGCCGATGCTGATGCAGCCGAGTTCCAACAGAATCTTCGGCAGCTGGGTGGTCTTCCCGGAACCGGTTTCCCCGGCGACGATCACCACCTGATGCCCGCGGATCACCTTGGCGATGTCGTCGCGGCGCTGGCTGACCGGCAGCTCCGGTGGGTAGCTGATGACGATCGGGATGTTTGGTTCGGGAGGGGAGGTGAGGCGCAGTTGGGTGCGTTCGGCGTGCTGGTTCTCGGTGCGTCCGTTCTCAGTGCGCCCGCCGGGGCGCGCATTCTGTTGCCCGCCGCCGCGACCGGATCTTGACCGTCGGGACCGCATCTGATTTGGGGCACCCAGTGCGGATTCACCGGATGCTGAGGCAGCGACTTTCGGTTCCGCCGATGGTCTCGCTGCCGAGGGTGCGGCTGCCGAGGGTGCGGCCGCCGATGGTCCCGCCGAGGAGGGTGCAGCCGCGGAAGCTGCTTCGACGTTGGCAGCAGACGGCACGGGGGCTTCGATGTCAGACATTCAGCCTCAATTATAAACGCGGGCCTCTGGGCCAGAATCCGAGGCAGACGGCAAACAGCGGCGATGGGTAATCGCCTCATTCTCAACCCGCTAGGCTGCGAGGTTGGGCTCTCGCTCAGCCGCTCAGGCGAACGAGAGGAACCGTGATGGAAAAAATCAGCAAGCGACTGTGGAACTGGGCATCGATTCTCGA
>JACMPQ010000057.1 GCA_014377425.1 Microbacteriaceae bacterium
ATGATCGCTTCGAACGGCCGTTGACCGAACCGATTTTGAGTTGCCAGGAGCAGCATCGAGACGACGCCGACGATGAGACCACCGACAAACAGCGGCAGTTGAAAGAGGAGATTTAGGGCGATCGCGCCGCCGATGATTTCGGCCAGATCGGTGGCGACCGCGATTAGTTCGGCCTGAATCCAAAAGGACCGGCGCGCCCCGGTGCCGAGCCGCGATCCGATCAACGCGGGCAGGGTTTGCCCGGTGACGATGCCGAGCTTCGCCGATTGGTACTGCACGATCGCGGCCATGATATTTGCCAGCACAATCACCCAGACCAGCAAATAGCCGTACTTTGCACCTCCGGTGAGGTTGGCCGCAACGTTTCCGGGATCCACGTAGGCGATCGCGGCGACGAAGGCAGGGCCGAGCAGCAGGAACGCTGTTGGGGGTTTGGCCCGCGCCAGCAGGGAGGAACGGGACATGGCCGAAACCTTACAACGACAAGCTGGCTCGAACGACGTCGATCAATTTGCCAAAGGCGATGGCGCGGTGGCTCACCCGATTCTTTTCTGCCGGGTCCAGCTCGGCAGCGGAAACCGCATAGCCCTCGGGTTCAAAAATCGGGTCGTACCCGAAACCGTCGGCCCCGGATGCCGTACCGCGCAACTTCCCCGGCCAGACTCCGGTTTCGGCCCACTCTCGAGTCGCCGTGGCCCCCTCCGTTGTCTCCGAAGCCGTCGCAGCGGCCTCGATCGTTTCCGCCGGAATCACCCCCGGAATCACCAGTGCGGCGGCACACTCGAAGTGCGCGCTGCGGTTTGGCTCGCTAGCCATAGTTTCGAGCAGTTTCTGGAGGTTATCGGCGTCCACGCGCGTGCCGGAATAGCGCGCCGAATGGATACCGGGAGCGCCGTGAAGCGCGTCAACGCAGATTCCGGAATCATCGGCAATCGCGGGAAGCCCCGTGAAAAGCGCGGCCGCGCGAGCCTTAATCAGCGCATTTTCGCCGAACGTGAGTCCGTCTTCGATCGGCTCCGGGCCGTCGTATCCGATCAACTCGAACCCGTCGAGCTGCGGCCCGAGAATACGGGTGAGCTCGGCCACCTTATGGGCATTGTGGGTGGCGAGTACGAGGCGGATGGGCGCGGGGCTCATACTTGCGAGGCTAGCGCCGCTACTTGCAGCTCAGTGAGCGTAACCCCGCCGCGCAGGGCGAGATCGAGCAGGGCGTCAAGCTCCGCACGATCGAAGGGCGCACCCTCGGCGGTGCCCTGAACCTCCACGAACAGTCCACGGCCGGTCATCACGACGTTCATGTCGGTCTCGGCACGGACGTCTTCGGTGTAGGCGAGATCCAGCATCGGGGTGCCCCCAATAATGCCGACCGATACCGCGGCGAGACTGTCGATGAGCGGCTTTGCGTTCTGCCCGATGAACCTTTTGGTGCGGCCCCATTCGAGCGCGTCGGCCAAGGCCACATAGGCTCCGGTGATTGCTGCGGTGCGGGTTCCGCCATCGGCCTGTAGCACATCGCAGTCAATCACGATGGTGTTCTCGCCCAGCGCCTTCATATCCACCACAGCACGCAGCGAACGCCCGATCAGGCGCGAGATTTCGTGGGTGCGGCCGCCAATTTTGCCCTTCACTGATTCGCGATCCATGCGGTCGTTGGTGGAGCGCGGCAGCATGGAGTACTCGGCGGTTACCCAGCCTTTGCCTTTGCCCGACATCCAGCGCGGCACGCCGTTGGTGAAGGATGCCGTACACAGAACCTTGGTGCGTCCGAACGAGATCAGCGCCGAACCCTCAGCCTGTTCACTCCAGCCACGCTCGATTGTCACCTCACGCAGCTGGTCGTTGGTGCGGCCGTCTTTGCGGAGCTTCTCGGTCATAACTGCCCTTCGGGTACGCCTGCGCCGAATGCGGCGCCGATCGGGATTACGCCGGTTTCGACGAGGTCGACCCGGGAAACTTCGGGGCCGAGGAAGCGCCGGGCGAGGCTCAGAAACTCGCTCCGGCTGGTTCCGGTGGCCTCAAATTGGTGCCGCGGCGGGGCGTCGACGGTATGCAATAAGGAGTGGCTCACGAGGGTGCGGTAGACGTCGAAGGCCGTCTCGTCGGCGCTGGAGACGAGCGCGACATCCGGACCCATCACATACTGAATGGCGGCCGAAAGCAGCGGATAGTGGGTGCAGCCGAGCACGAGCGTGTCGATGTCGGCGGTCTTTAGCGGCGCCAAATATTGCTCGGCCACCGTGAAAAGTTCGTCACCACTGGTGATCCCGGCCTCCACAAATTCTACGAAACGCGGGCAGGCGGCTACGAATAGTGTCAGGTCGGGGGCGGCGGCGAAGGCATCCTCGTAGGCACGCGAGCGCACGGTACCGACGGTACCGATCACGCCGACACGGTTGTTTTTGGTTTGCCGCACGGCGGCACGCACGGCCGGATGGATGACCTCGACCACGGGAATCCCGAGGGCGTGAGTGTAGCGCTCCCGGGCGTCCCTCAACATCGCGCTGGACGCCGTGTTGCAAGCAATCACCAGCATCTTGACGCCCTGAGCAACCATGTCGTCCAGCACCGCGAGCGTGTAGCGCCGCACGTCGGCGATCGGTTTCGGCCCATACGGCGAGTGCGCGGTATCCCCCACATACAGAATCGACTCGTTGGGGAGCTGGTCGATAATGGCGCGGGCAACCGTAAGTCCCCCGACTCCGGAGTCGAAGATTCCAATCGGGGCGTCGGTCACGGGAGTCGAGTTTAGTTGAGGTGCTCTTTACTCGGGCGCATTACAGTCCCTCGCGCTGGGCCTCCTGCTCCACGACGGCCTCGCGGTCGCTGAGCCGCCGAAGTCCGGCCAGGGGCTGTGCCATGCGGAAATTGCTGCGGAGTTGATCCTCCGTGCGGTCGAGAAACGCCCAATAGCCTGCGGTAAACGGGCAGGCGTCCGGGCCGAGCCGCACCTTCGGGTTGAAGCGGCAGGGCGCGCAATAGTTGGTCATTTTCGAGATATAGGCGCCGCCCGAAGCGTACGGTTTGGTTGCAACAATGCCCCCGTCGGCGTGTTGCGACATTCCGATCACATTTGCCGGCATCACCCAGTCGGTGCCGTCGACGAACATAGCGATAAACCAATCGTTGAGCTGTTTCGGTTCGTAGCCGCGCTGAAGCGCCCAATTGCCGATGATCATCAGCCGCGGAATGTGGTGCACCCAGCCGTGTTCACGAATGTCGCCGATGCTCTGGCTCAGACAATTGGCCTCGATCGCCGTGTTATCCAAATTCAGCAGTGCCTTCGGAAGCGGCGTGGTGGCGTTGAGGGCATTGTGCTCGGTGGCATAGTTTTCGCCGAGGTGCCAGTAGAGGTGCCAGACCCAGTCGCGCCAGCCGCCGATCTGGCGCACTACACCTTCGACGCTTGCCAACGGCGCGCGCCCGGCGGTGTACTCGGCATTTACAGTGTCGATCACCTGGCGCGGATCGATCAGGCCGAGGTTCATCGGGGCACTGAGCAGGGAGTGCGCCATCGTCCAATCGCTGGAGAGGGTGGCATCCTCGTACGGGCCAAAATCATTGAGGCGACTTTCCACGAAGTCGTCGAGGGCACGCTGTGCCTCGTCGGCGGTGGCGGCAAACTTTCGCACCCCGTCATCGCCGACCAACCGGATGAGGCCATCCCGCTGCCAGCGGTCGAGATCTTCCCGGACAGCGGCATCAATATCGTCTTCTACCGGCCACCACGGTTCGGGTAGACCCAGCGTTACCGCGCCTTTCGGCGGCGACAGCCGGTTGTCATGGTCGAAGTTGTACTGACCGCCGACCGGGGAATCCCCCTCCATCAAAATGCCGGTGCGCAGCCGCATCGCGCGATAAAAATCCTCCATCAGCAAACGCTTTTTGCCGCGGGTAGCGGCCCACTCAGCGAAATCCCGCTCGCTCGTGACAAAACCGCGGCTGGGCAGAATTTCGGCGCCGATCTGATTCGCGAGCTTCCGTTCCGCGTAGCTCGGCGGATTGATCACCTCAAGCGGCTCTCGCCCGGCGAGCGCATCGAGATAGTTGTCGACCTGCACGTATTCCCCACGCTCCCCCAGCTCCGCCGCCCGGTGTCGGATGGCGCTCAGCAGCAGGTGAGCCTTGGCCCGGTGGAGGGGAGCTGCCGTCACGAGCGAACGCGACTCAATGAGCAGCATCGGCCCACCATCGTCAAAAAGCGGCCCCAGTTGCCCGGGGAGAATCCAGCGGGTTCGCGACATCATGCGCCTTTCGTCGAGGCAGGCTACAGCGCCCGTGATGAGCATCGGCTGGCAGCCTCGAACAGCGCACCGGGCAGCGGGCCGGGCTGGATAGGCTCAGCGGATGACCACGGCCCTGCTGACCGACCGCTATGAGTTGACCATGATCGACGCCGCAATCCGGGCCGGCACTCACGATCGCGAGTGCGTGTTCGAGGTCTTCACGCGCCGCTTACCAGCCGGGCGACGCTACGGTATCGTCGCCGGCACCGGGCGACTACTTGATCTCATTGCCGCTTTCCGATTCGCGGATGCCGAGCTCGCCTGGTTACGAGACGCGGGCGTAGTCACCGCCCCCACCCTCGACTGGCTGGCAAACTATCGCTTTCACGGCAGCATCCGCGGTTATGCCGAGGGCGAGGCCTACTTCCCAAACTCTCCGGTACTGATCGTGGAGGGAACCTTCGCCGAGGCCGTCATTCTCGAAACCCTCATTTTGAGCGTGCTCAACTACGACTGCGCGGTGGCGAGCGCCGCAGCCCGCATGGTGAACGCCGCACAGAAACGTCCCGTGGTAGAAATGGGTTCGCGCCGGGCCGGCGAACAGTCCGCGGTTGCCGCCGCCCGCGCAGCGTTTGTCGCCGGATTCACGGCGACCAGCAACCTCGAGGCGGGTCGCACCTGGGGCATCCCGACCATGGGAACTGCCGCACATTCCTTCACCCTCCTGCACGACACCGAAGCGCAGGCATTTCAGGCCCAGGTTGATGCCCTCGGTCCCGCCACCACTCTCCTGGTGGATACCTACGACGTCACCACTGCGGTTGCCACGGCCGTGAGAATCGCCGGCCCAACGCTCGGAGCTGTGCGTATCGACAGCGGCGACCTTCCCGAACAGGTGGCCGCGGTACGCAAGCAACTAGACCTCTTGGGAGCGACCAACACGACCATTACCGTGACCAACGATCTCGACGAGTTCACCATCGCGGCGCTTCGCGCTGCCCCGGTCGACTCTTTCGGCGTCGGAACCTCGGTCGTGACCGGGTCGGGGCATCCAGCGGCCGGCATGGTCTACAAATTGGTGGCACGCAACGACCCCGAGCGCGGCTGGGTGTCGGTGGCCAAGAAATCCGCGGATAAAGCCACCGTCGGCGGACGCAAATACCCGGTGCGGCAAACCGAGCACGGGGTGGCGGTGGCGGAAATTATTTACATCGGCGCGCAGCCGCAACCCAGCCTCAACGAACGTCCGCTGCTGGTGGACCTTATTGTCGATGGGGTCACGGATGATTGCTACCGGGGCATCGCGGGAACCGCGCGAGCCCGCGAACACCGGGCGCATTCTTTAGCCGAACTCCCGCAGGAAGCGATGCGTCTTGGTCGTGGGGATGCCGCCATCCCCACGCTCTACCGCTGAGCCTTACTTTTTAAGCTTTTCGTAAATCTCTTTGCAGGTCGGGCAGATCGGAAACTTCTGAGGGTCGCGCCCGGGTAGCCACACCTTGCCGCACAGGGCGATCACCGGCTTGCCATTTAGGGCCGATTGCAGAATTTTGTCTTTCTGCACGTAGTGCGAAAACCGCTCGTGGTCACCCTCCTCGAGATGTGCTTTATTGAGAAGTTCCTCGAGTTCACGGTCGAGCGTGGAGATACCTCCGCCGCCCTCCTCATTCGTACTGACCATAGCTAAATGGTACCGGTGGGAATTGGTCGCTGCGGAGCGCAGGAGGCGCGTTTTGGCACCCTGAATGGACGGTGTTGGATCCCCTCAACTGCGCTGGGCAAACGCCAGCAACTCCGGGCCACGCCGGTCGAAGCTGCGCCCTCCCACCACCACACCGGCGATGAGCACCACGATGCCCGTAGCAGTTCCCACGAAGAGCGCCCCAGCCCCGAGAGAATCCTCGCCGTTGAGCGCACGCCAGCCCAACACAATGCTGGGGCTCGCCGTGAACACGGTGGCGAAGAAGGCCGCCGATTGCACAAGGGATGCCAGGCCGCCACTGGACTGCGGCTGCGCGAACGGGCTGTCCCCGGAGTGCACGGCCGCATAGGGAAACCTCGCAGAACTGATACTCGAAAAACCGAGGCCGGAGAGAAGGATGCACACTGATACGCCCACCACGACGGGCAACGCCCATTTCTGGCCGGAAACGGCAGCGGAAAGGGGCCCACCGACCGCAATCAGCACGACCCCCACAACCAGAACGGGAATCAACCGTCCGACCCGGTCCGCACCGCCGGAGGTGTGCGCCACCATGTGCGCCCAGAGCGCCGTGCTGTCGTAGGCCACATCGTTGTGGGTGAGCCAGCTCAAAAACAGGCACATAACCGGTAGCGGCAACAACGTAAGCATCCGGCTATCGATGCCCCCCACGGCAAGCACAGCGACCATGAGCATCGGAACGATCGGCACGACCACCAACTGGACGCGGTAGCGCGCGTCGCGACCCCAGTAGGTGAAGCTGCGTGCCGCAATCGCCCCGAGGGGTGTTGCGGGAAGTCGATCGAACCAGCCGACCCCGCGATAGCTTTTGACCCGACCCTCGCGCTGCGGGGTGACGAGCACCTTGGCCACGATTTGGCGCCAGACCATCGCGAGCAGTGCGGTTGAGAAGAGTGCAGCCAGTAATTTCTGGAGTGCTTCAGTTTGGTTTCCGGATGCCGCAGCAGCTGGAGCCGACCACATCGCCCCGAGTGGTGTCCAGCCCAGAAGTGACGCTGATTGCGCCAAGACTGCGGTCGAAGAATTCCTCCACTCGAATTTCCCGTGAAGGGCGAGGGTTGCCCCGATCACCACCAAGACCACCAGAGTTATCAACCCGCACGCTTCACGCGCACGCCGTGTAGACAGCAGCAGGGCTCCAATCGCGGTACTCACCCGGGATGCCAGAAGACAACTCGCAACGATCAGGATGGCGCTGCACAGCGCCACGCCCACCGCGAAGGGCGTTCGGCCCCAGGTGAGAATCTGAGCGAATGCCACAATCGTGATGACCAGCCCCGGAACCCCCACAACTGCCGCCAGCGCGAGTGCGCCGGCGAGCCGGGTGGCGGCAAAACCGAAGTGGGAAAACCGACGCGGGTCGAGGGTGTCATCTGATCCGACAGCCAGTGGGATGAGAAAAAAGGCAAGCGTCACAAGCGATCCGAGAACGACCACGATTGGAGCCGCGGATGCCACCCCGGCAAAGCGCAGCCCGATGAGGGTGGCAACGGCGGTGCTGGCGACGCTCGTTCCGTAGCTGAGGGCCAGAACGATACCTAAAACCTGCCAGCGGCTGCGACGAAAGGTATTGGCCAGCAGCTGGACTTTCAGTCGGAGAATGAGTGCAACCACTCCATTCCCTCCGCAATCTTGTGCCCGCCGACGAGCTCAACAAACCGCTCTTCGAGCGACGATGCACCCCGTACCTCGGCTACTGTGCCGGCGGCCAGCACGCGGCCATCCATAACAATGGCTACGGAATCGCAGAAGCGTTGGATCAGGTCCATGCTGTGGCTAGACAACACAACGGTGCCCCCGGCGGCCACGTATTTTCGCAAAATGGCGATGATATTCGCCGTCGAAACCGGATCAACCGCCTCGAACGGCTCATCCAGTATCAAGATTCGCGGAGAATGAATCATCGCTGCCGCCAGCGCAATCTTTTTCGTCATTCCCGCCGAGTAGTCGGTGACGAGCCGGTCCATCGCATCGTGGAAGCCAAACGCGCCAGCGAGATCCGCAGACCTCGACTTCACGGTCGCCCGATCAAGGCCACGCAATACGCCGGTGTAGTACAGCAATTGCGCTCCGGTGAGTCGATCGAAGAGGCGCATTCTGTCTGGAAGCACACCGATTTGTCGCTTTGCTGTCAAGGGGTCACGCCAGACATCGGCGCCATTGACCAAGACGCGTCCGGCATCCGGGCGGAGTAAGCCGGTCGCCATCGAAAGCGTCGTGGTCTTCCCTGCACCGTTGGGACCGACAATGCCGAAGATCGTTCCCGCATTGACCACGAGGCTGAGACCTGCCACCGCAACGGTGGCCCCGAATCGCTTGACCAAGGAGTCGATAAACAGGGCAGCGGTCAACGGGATGTCAGCTGCCAGAGGAATGTCAGCTGCCAGAGGCACGGGTGCGGGTTCAGGGGCCAGCGTGACTGGTATTGGGTCGAGCGGTGCTGAGGCGGCGGGCGCCAGCGAAAACGGTTTGGGGATGGCCGGTTCGGGGACAACCGGCTCGGGTGCGGTCAGTTTTAGCGCTGACGATTTAGCGGCCGCAGGTTTCCGCACACCCTGTTTGCTCGCGGCCTGACTGGTAGCGGACACCTTGCGCGCGGCCGGCTTTCGCGCAGCAGGCTTGCGATCGGCCGGATCATGCCCGGCCGGATCACGCCCGGCCAGCTTCCGCACGCCCGGCATCGTCGGCTCGTCTGCTATCGGATGCACGGGTTGAGCAACTGCGGCAGGCGTTGATACGACTGTGATCTCACCAGAAGTTTCGCTCGAAATCCCCAGGTATTCCGCCCCGCCCGAAAGCACCTCTGGTGAGGGAAGATGACCGGATTCGGATTGCACCACAGCACCGTACCAACGCTGCATCCGAGCCGGTCTGGGCAATTCGAGTGAACCACCGAAAACAAATCAGAGAGTAATTGCGGCCCGGCCGGTATGATACGGGGAGGATAACGGCGTCTGAATTCTTTACGTCGCCAAGGACTTCGGAACGAAGCACATCTCCCCCCGATATGCGACTCCACTCTTACCCCTTCTGGAGGATTTTTCGTGAGCACACAGGTTGTTATTTTGGCGGCCGGTATGGGCAGTCGCCTCGGGCGCTCTCTCCCGAAACCGCTCACGGAGCTCGCTGACGGTCGCACGATCATGCAGCAGCAATTTGACAATATCCGCTTCGCCTTCGGCTCGGCGGCACAAGTCACCGTGGTGGTGGGCTACAAATTAAGCCACATCATCGAGGCGTTCCCGCAGGCGAGCTTTGTGTACAACGAGCTCTACGACCAGACAAATACCTCGAAAAGCCTCATGCGCGCGCTGCGGGCGTCAGCCCCCGGTGGCGTGCTGTGGATGAACGGCGACGTTGTCTTCGACCCCGAGGCTCTGGAGCGCGCGGCCAAAATGGTGGCCCGCGACCAGTCGTTCATTTCGGTCAACACTGAAAAGGTTTCCGACGAAGAGGTCAAGTACACCACCGACGCCGAGGGTTACATCAGCGAATTATCTAAAACCGTAGTCGGCGGATTGGGCGAAGCCGTCGGCATCAACTACGTTTCGCGAAACGACAAGGCGGCACTGCTGCGTCAACTGGGTCGGGTCGCCGACCAGGACTACTTCGAGCGTGGAATTGAATTGGCGATTGCTCAGGACAAGCTACGATTTGAGCCGATAGACATCTCCGACCTCTACGCCGTGGAGATCGACTTCGCGGAAGATCTCGAACGCGCCAACCTCTACGTCTAGGGTCGGTGCTGAGAGTCTCCTCGGCTCAAAGGAACCTCATCCGTGACTACAGAATTTTTTTCACGGCCGTTGCCCTCACGGTTTGAGCGTTACCGGCAGCCCCTATGGCTGCTGACCAAACGCGATCTTCGGGTGCGCTATTCCACCTCGGTGCTCGGCTACTTTTGGTCGATCCTCGACCCGCTGGTGATGGCCGCGATCTACTGGTTCGTTTTCACCCAGGTGTTTCATCGTGAGGTCGGCGAGAAGCCCTACATCATCTTTCTCCTGACTGCGCTGCTGCCCTGGACCTGGTTTACCGGAACAGTGTCGGATTGCACCAGAGCCTTTCTGCGCGAATCGAAACTCATTCGTTCCACCAAAATCCCGCGCACCATCTGGGTCACCCGCCTTGTGCTCTCCAAAGGCATTGAATTTCTGGCCAGCATCCCGGTCATTGCCCTTTTCGCGGTGGCCACCGGCGCTCCCGTGCACTGGGAGGCGGTTTTCAGCGTGCTGGCCGTCTTGCTCCAGGCCGCACTGCTGGTGGGGATTGGGCTGATCGTTGCTCCACTGGTGGTGTTCTTCCGGGATCTAGAGCGGGCGGTGAAACTCGCCCTCAGATTTTTGTTCTATGCGTCGCCGGTGATCTACAACATCAGCGACCTGCCCAAGAGCCTTCATCTGCTCGCCGTATTCAACCCACTCGCCGGGATCTTTTCGCTGTATCGCGGTGCATTTTTCCCTGACCAGATTGATTGGTTTGCCGTCGGTGTGGGCACTGCCGTAATTGCCGTTCTCTTGGTCAGTGGAGCGATCGTCTTCACCCGCACCGAACGCGCCGTATTGAAGGAGATCTGATGCCCCCCGCAACGTCGCCCGTCTCCTCCCGAGGTGTCTCGCCTGCTGCGTCACCCGCCATCGCGCCCGTCATCGAGGTCACCGACGCCGGCATCCGATTTCGGCGCAATCGTCGTTCCCGGCGAAGTTTCAAAGACCTGTTCGCATCTAGAAAACGCCGCATGCGTCAAGACGAATTCTGGCCGTTGCGCCATGTGAGCTTCAGCGTTGCTCCCGGCGAGGCCATCGGAGTCGTCGGGAGAAATGGTCAAGGCAAATCCACGCTGCTCAAGTTGGTCGCAGAGGTGATCATCGCCGATGAGGGCAGTGTTCGAGTGGGTGCTGGGGTCGCCCCGCTTATCGAAATCACCGGAGGGTTCGTCGACGATCTGAGCGTGCGCGACAACGTCTACCTCACCGCCGGCCTTCACGGCATGCGCAAGGCACAAATTGATCAGCAATTTGGCGAGATTATCGACTTCGCCGAGATCGGTGACTTTCTCGACACCCCCTACAAGCACCTCTCCAGCGGCATGCGCGTGCGAATCGCCTTCGCCGTGATTAGCCGCCTCGATGAGCCGATCATTCTGGTCGATGAGGTGCTCGCGGTGGGTGATCGCGCGTTTAAGGAAAAGTGTTACCGCCGCATCCAGGAACTCCTCGACGGCGGACGTACGCTATTTTTTGTGTCCCACAACGAGAAAGACCTCCAGCGTTTTTGCACGCGCGGTCTCTATCTTGACAAAGGCAAATTGGTACTCGACGCACCCATCGATGAGGTGCTGGCCAGATACAACGACGATTACGGGGTGACGGTGTGAGTTCTTCCGACGACAAAGGCGGCTCGGTTGCCCCACTCGAGAAGGGGATCGAACGCCTGCTGACAGTGCAGCGCCCCCTCGTGTTGGCTCATGTGCGCAGCATCCGGAAACAGCATCCGAATGCCTCCCCCGAGAGAATCATTCGGCTGATGGAACGCCGCTATCTGGCGATGGTAACCAGCGGCGGTGCGGCGGTTGGTGCCAGTGCGGTAATTCCGGGGATCGGTTTTGGGGTGTCCTTAGCGCTATCGGGTGCCGAGACGGCCGGATTTCTGGCGGCCAGTGCCCTGTTTGCGCAGTCGGTAACCGAAGTGCACGGGATCGCCGTTACTGACCCTGAGCGCGCTCGCACCCTTGTTATGGCCATGATGCTCGGCACCGCCGGTTCCGACCTGGTGCGTCAACTCGCGGCTCAGGCTGGCGGCACCGGCCCCAGTCGCAACAGTTTCTGGGGTGAGCTGGTGACCAAAAATTTGCCGAAGGCCGCCATGGGCAAAATTTCGGATCGGATGAAGCACGCCTTCGTTCGACGCTTCGCCGCCGCCCAGGGCGCCACCGTGCTCGGTCGGGCGATCCCGTTTGGCGTCGGAGCGGTGGTTGGTGCCACCGGAAATCACCTGCTTGGTCGCCGCGTGATCACCAGCTCCCGCCAGGCTTTTGGTGCGGCTCCGGCAGCATTCCCGGTGGAATTGGAACCGCGCGCCCACCCCGACGAGCCGAAGGACCGACGGCTTATAGCTCGACTGTGGAGTTCAAAGCGGCAGAACGATTCCGACGACTCCTAGCCCTCATCCGCGAGTCCCCTGTTATCCCCCGGCCAACCGCCGACCATCCTCCGGTCAAGCCTCAGCTAAGGAATCAGACGATTGGCATGCGCCCGGCGCGGGTCATGCGCAACACCGTCAGCCAGCGCAGCGGACGACGGTCGCCGGGCGTGTCACGCCAGCCTTCGCCCCAGCCGGTAAACCACGCCTTCAGTGCCACGGGATTTCGACGCCAGCGGATGAGTTGGATCGCCGTCCACGTTCCGACATACAACGGCACCAAAATAGCCGGTAGATTGCGGCGTGCCAGCCACACTCGATTGCGGCCGTTGAGGCGGAAGTAGTACTCGTGGCGGGTGGGTTCGATTGCCGGATGATGCGCCACGAGTTCTCCGGCGTACCAGGTTACAAGGCCCTGATCCCAGATTCGCCACGCCAGTTCTATGCCTTCATGGGCATAGAAGAATGGCTCGGCCCAGCCTCCGGTGCGTTCGAACGCGGCGCGGCGCAGAACCACCGCCCCCTCCCACACTGAGAACACCGGGCTTGACTGGGTTGCTTCTCCTTTGCGAATGCGCGGGGTCCAGCGTCGAGGATTGGTTACCCCGACTGGGTCGACGACTCGGGGCTGCACGAGTCCAAGATTCGGATCGGCCAGGAAGAGCCCGATAGCGTCTTGGAGAAAACGGGGGCTCGGAACACTGGCATCATCGTCGAGGAAGAAGAGGAACTCTCCGGAAACCTGGGGCACTCCTCTGTTGCGTCCTGCGGGGATCCCCAGGTTCTCGACCAGCGCCAGAGTCTTCACGGTCGGCCGCAGATTTTGCGGCTGCCAGCCGTTTCCGACCACCACCACGTCGAGGATGACCCCGCGCTGCGCCAGCACACTGTCGATCGCGCGCGCCAGATCATCCGGTCGGGTGCCCTGAGTGAGGATGACCACCCCCACGCTCGGCTGCAGAATCGGCTGCTCGGTAGAGCTACTCACCCGCGGACGCGTTTGGAGGCCATTATGGCCACGAAATGTCCGGCGAGTGCCAAGAACGCCAGCGGCAGCAGAGCGGCCACCAATACGCGGTCTGCGGTGGGGGCCCCGATGATCGCGCCGATGACGGCGGTTGCCGCCACGATCATGGTGAGCTCGACCGAGTGATACAGCCGGTGGAAGGGCAGGAAGCGGGCGGCGCGGCGCAGGCGCGCGAGCATCCTTCCGCTGGGTTCGGCTTCGCTTTTGTGATCGGCAAGCTTGTCGAGTCCAGAGTTGGCTCGGGCAACGTGCACCATGTCATTAAGCGCCTTGTTCAGCACAATCACGAGTGCCAACGCGAAGCCGAAGGTTGTCCAGAGGTACCCGGTGGAGACATCGAAAGGGTATCCCGCGGCGCGAATACCGAGAACTATCGGGATCAGCGCCTCGGTTGTGTAGTGCCCCACCTTGTCGAGGAATACGCCCGCCGGAGAACGCGTGTTGCGCCAGCGGGCAACCTCGCCGTCGCTGCAGTCGACCAGCATTTGCAGTTGGCCGAGCAGGAGTGCGAGCAGGGCACCGCCGATTCCGGGGATCAATAGCGCCGCCGCCGTGGACCAGCCCACCAGAATCATGATTCCCGTGACACCGTTGGCCGAGATTGATGTCTTCAGCAGTAGCCAGGTGAGATAGGGAGAGAGGTCACGAAGGTAGAGGGAGGCGGTCCAGTGTTCGGCGTTTGCACGCTCCCGAACCTCCGGTGGTTGGGTGATCTCGCGCAGCTCGGCAATCGAGATCGGACGACCGCTTGTGTTACCCAGAGTCGGCATGGTCACCTTCCCGTGCGTAACGTGATGTTGCGGGTTAGCTTGAGAAAGCCGAGGAGAAATCCCACCCCCCACCCAAAATGGATGCAGGGTAAGACTACGAGAAACCAAGCTGCGGTGCGAAAACCGTCGGTGCGAATGACGGTGACGGATGCAGCCGCCACTGCCCCGAGGTACAGAGCGGGTATCGCCAGAGCCGCCGCCAGCCACCCGGCGGACTCGCTCGATTCGAGCAGCCCGACCACGCCGAGCAGCAACCCGATGACGAATCCAACCACCATGATCGGCGGCACAAAGTAGCGCAGGGTGTTTGATTGCGGAAACCGGCGCGAGAGTTCCCCGCGCCAGATTCCGGTGGCCACAAACTGGCGTACCAGTGCGCTCAGGCTTGATCGGGGCCGATACAGAACGGTGAGTCGCGGGGTGAACCAGACGGTGCCGCCGCTGGCGCGAAGTCGTCGATTTAGTTCCCAGTCTTGACCCCGTTTGATGTTTTCGTCGAACAGGCCAACGGCGAGCAGACGGTGACGCTGAAACACGCCGAGGTAGGCGGTCTCCGCAGGACCTTCCGCGCCGCCCACATGGTGCGGTGTTCCGCCCAATCCGATACGGGAACCGTAGGCGCGGGCCACGGATTTCTCGAACGGGCTTTCACCCGCCGCCATCATTATCCCGCCGACGTTGTCGGCACCCGTGCGCAGGAGCGTTTCGACCGCTATTCGGGTGTAGTCCGGCGGCAATACCGAATGGGCGTCAACGCGCACCACCACCGGATGCCGCGACACCCGGATTGCGGCGTTGAGACCGCCCGGGGTTGAGCCGAGAGGGTTTTCGATGAGCTGTAGGCGCGGCTCGGTGATCGCAAATGCCTTTAAAATTTCGTTGGTTCCGTCGACGCTGGGTCCGAGGGCGAGCACCACTTCGAACTCCCCGGTGTAGTCCTGGGCGATGAGGCTCAAGACGGCAGCCTCGATGTGATCAACCTCGTTGAGCACGGGCATCACATAGGAAACGCCGGGTGCAGACGACCCGGTTGCCGGCTCAGGCAGGTTCGGGTTGTTCGGGCTCGCCATGCTGTCCAGTCGTTGGGGAGGGGTGTGTTTTGGTCTCCGAATTTTCAATCGCAGTCGGAGTGACTGACCCACGAAAACCTCGTCGAGCCTAACAGCGGACCCGCTTTCGAGGTGCGACGAGCCTCAAAAAAACAACGGAGGTACCCGGTCGGGTGCCTCCGTTGTGGTGGTGTTGGTATGGCTGCTAGCACTCAGTTCACTCGTGAATCGAAGCCGATCAATTCACCGATCAATTCGCCACTTTGTTCGCCGCTTTGTGCGCCACTTTGTTCGCCACTTTGTTCGCCGCTTGGCGTGCGCTTATCACCGCGCTTGCGGTTAGCTCAGCGAGCCGAGTGTGATGTCGACCGTGCGTGAAGCGCCGCCACGCACGTAGGTGAGCGTTGTTTTGCTTCCTGCTGCCAAGGCTCGAATCTGCGCGGTGAGGTCGGTTTTACTGGCGACGGGGATGCCGCCGACAGCTGTGATGATGTCGCCGGCTGCGAGCCCGCTGGCGCTGGCTGCACCGCCCGCGGTCACCTTCTCAATGTTGGCTCCAACAACTGTGGCGGTTGCACTGGTGACGTCACTGACGGAGGCTCCGAGCAACCCGTGGGTGCCTTTACCGGTGGCAATGATTTCGTCGGCGATCCGTTTTGCGAAGTTTGACGGGATGGCGAACCCGACGCCGATACTTCCCGACTGTCCGCCTCCAGATGAGCCTGCTCCGGCGCTTGCAATGGCAACGTTGATTCCGATCACTTTGCCGTTGGAGTTCAGGAGCGCGCCGCCCGAGTTACCGGGGTTGATTGCGGCGTCGGTCTGAATTACCGAAAGCGAGATGGTGGATGCTGCGGCGGTCGGTGCCTGGTTTGGCGTGTTGAACTGCCAAAAATCGAACGGGCTGTCTTGGCTCTTCGGTGCGGAGTCTTCTGGCGTTGTTGGAACCGCGGATGACGCCACCGTGATGCTGCGGTTGAGGGAACTGACGATTCCGTTCGTGACGGTGTTCGACAACCCGAGCGGGGCACCAATTGCTACGGCAATATCCCCGACGTTGAGCTTGCTCGAGTCGGCGAAGCTGGCCGGCTGGAAGCTTGCGGTGGACTGTACCTTGATTACGGCGAGGTCGGAAATCGGGTCGGTGCCGATCACTTTGGCGCTGTAGAGGTGACCATCCGAGGTCTGAACCGACACGACGGGCTTTGCACTGGCACCGTCGAGAGTAACGACGTGGGTGTTGGTAAGGATGTACCCGTCTTTGCTCAGCACTACACCGGAACCCGTTCCCGCCGAGCTGCTGTTCGCATCACTCACTGAAATGGTGACAACGGAAGGCCCCGCAGAGGCCGCAACCGCGGTGATGGTTGTAGCGTTTGATGGGTCGTTTACGGTTATGTTGGCGGGGCCGGGCACGCTCGATGAGCCGCCGACGGAGTCGTTCTGGTTGGCACCCATTGTGGCGGCAACGACACCACCCCCGGAAATTCCGCCGATAATGACGGCGATGATAAGGGCTGCGACGAGGCTGTAGCGGGAGTACCCGCCGACTTTGTTACTCGGTGTGGCCTCACCCTGCGCCGTATAGACGTGCGGCGCTGCTACCGGCGGTACGCCGAAGGCAGGCGGTAAAGTGCCGGTTCCGACCGTGGGTGGTGCGTAGTTGTAATGCGGTGTTGCGGGTGTTTGGGTGGGTGCTGCAGATGATTGGGTGGGTGCTTCCGCCGCCGGGACGTTTGCAGCCTCGGGGTTCACCGAGCCGGTTTCGCTCTTTTCGCCATTGTCAGTCATGGGAATTGCTCCTTCCAAGCGCTTTTAGCTTGAACCCTCGACCTGAGCGTTTTATATGCCTGTCCTTGGAGCCTAACTAACATGCACTGATGCCGGGAGCAGGTAGCTCGACCGATCCCCTGAGTTTACTGGGTTTTGCTCAGCATCCTGGTCCGGCTTTTCGGGCCACACAGTCTTGCCCCACGAGCACTGTTGCGGTGTCGCTCACCGTGACAGGGAATGGACTACTTTCGGTCGTCACTGTGCCGTCGATCGGTTGCCACTCCCCTCCAGCGAAGCGGTATTCGGCAGAGTACGCGGTGGCAAGGGATACCGAGAAGGTTCCTCGGTTTGCGTATTCGTGGCTTGTGGCTGTTGCGGAGAACTCGGGGAGACTGAGGGTGCTCCAGGTGTCTCCGCCCTCGGTGCGCAATTCTGTTATGCCGTCGCCGTAGTCCCAGCGAAACGCGAGCGGTGTGAACCGTACGGACGCTGGTAGCCCTAAGAGCACACCGTCCCTGACGTCTTCACCGGAGTACGCAATGAAGTTGGCCGGCACTCCACGAATGGTCCACCCGGATGGCTCCATTTGGTGGGTCGTCTCCGATGGGGTGAACCCGGCGATGTCGCTCACCGTGATCGCACCGCGTGCCGCCACTTCTGGAGGGAGTTTGGCTGCCGCCGCGGCCGCCCCCGCAACGGCTTCGGCGGTGCCCATCCCGTCGGGGATGCAGGTGAAGTTCGACACGCGCTTGCCGGGAAAACAGGCACCCCGAAACGGTGTGCCATGGCGTTTGATCGGCTGGGCGACGGCTCCGTCGCCGCCCGCGCCCAGAGAGCCAGATCGTGCTCCTGACCGCTTCGAGCCAGTCCTTGGCGCCGAGCTCCCCACCTGGCCGGGAACGTCAACGCGGGCGTTGAGCGTGACGCCACCGCCGGTTGCGTTCGCGCCGACTTTGGGTGCTTGCGCACCGTCGCAATC
>JACMPQ010000058.1 GCA_014377425.1 Microbacteriaceae bacterium
GCGAAAGCACCAGGGTGCGCCTTGACTGCCATGCTTGTCGCATGACGCAGCCGACCGTCCTCATCACCGTCCGTGTCGACGCTGACAATGATCGGGACTTCTGAAGGACGGTCGGGAAGTTTTCGGGGGATAACGGCCTAATTTATTCCGAGCCGGTACCGTTTTTCGCGAAGGCTCCCGGCTTGGATGGGCTTCTTCGAAGGCTTGACAAGGCACTTGAGCGTGATACCGATTTAGTTGGAAACAAAGGCGAGTCTCTGGTCTAGTTCCCGGGTGATGACTTCTGGCCATTAGGCGACGCCCATGAACGCACCCGTTCCCGTGCGGGGTGAACGGCATCGCCGCGCACAACCATGTCGGCGGTGGCGCATACGATCAAGCCATGCCTGATTCGCCCCTCGACGCGAAGCTGAGCTCTGTATTGGGAACGAGCCCCACCTCCGTCACCTTCGCCAAACAGCTGAAGCTTGCCACGGTCGGCGACCTGCTCAGCCATTACCCCAGGCGCTATGTGCGGCGTGGGGAGCTCACCGGGCTGAGCGAGCTGCCGCTCGGCGAAGCCGTGACGATCGTGGCCGAAGTGGTTGAGGTGCGCGAGCGCAAGATGCAGGCTCGGGATGGCCACATTCTCGAGGCGCGCATCACCGACGGTAACGGCATCCTCACCCTCACCTTCTTCAACCAGCGTTTTCGCCTCAAAGAACTCGTGTGCGGTGCTCGCGGAATGTTCGCCGGAAAAGTTGGGGAGTATCGGGGTGCTCTGCAGCTGGCGCATCCGGATTACGAATTATTTGCCGCCGACTCGGAAAACGGGCGCAGCGAGGAGTCGGTGGAAGCTTGGGCGATGCTGCCGATTCCGATTTACGCGGCCACGGCAACCGTTCCCTCCTGGCGAGTTGAAAAAGCCATCAAGGTTGTGCTCGACACGCTGCCGGAGCTGACAGACCCGGTGCCGGCGGCCGTGAGGTGCTCCAGAAAGCTGATGGGATTTTCCCGGGCGCTCGAGCTGGTGCACCGCCCGGTGACCGACGCTGACTGGGCGGGGGCTCGCAAAAGCCTGCGCTTTCAGGAGGCTTTCGTGTTGCAGGCGGCGCTCCTGCAGCAGCGGGCAGAGCTGCGCAGCGAGGCGGCGACGTCGCGAATTGCCCAGGACGGCGGTTTGCTTGAGCGTTTCGACGCCGTGATGCCGTTCACCCTCACGAGTGACCAGCAGACCGTGGGGCAGGAAATCGCCGGAGACCTTGCCTCCGCTACCCCGATGAACCGCCTGCTGCAGGGTGAGGTGGGATCCGGCAAGACCCTGGTGGCACTGCGCGGGATGCTCGCGGTGGCCGAGTCCGGCGGACAGTCGGCGCTCCTCGCCCCCACCGAGGTGCTCGCCGGTCAGCATCTGCGCTCGATCGTGAAAACGCTCGGACCGGAACTCGCGGCGGAGCTACACCCCACCCTGATCACCGGCCAGCAACCGATCGCCGATCGCCGCAAATCCACCCTCGCCGCCGTGAGTGGGCAGGCCCGCATTGTGATCGGCACGCACGCTTTGATGAGCGAAAAGGTGGGGTTCTTCGACCTCGGGCTCGTGGTGGTTGACGAACAGCACCGTTTCGGGGTCGAGCAGCGTGAGGCCCTGCGGCGCAAAGGCGCGGTACCGCCGCACGTTCTCGTGCTCACCGCCACACCCATTCCGCGCACTGTGGCGATGACGGTGTTCGGCGACCTCGACGTGTCCACCATCGCCGAGCTGCCTTCCGGCCGCATCCCGATCGTGAGCCATGTGGTGGCGCTGGCCGAGCATCCGAGCTGGATTCTACGGGTGTGGGAGCGAATCGCCGAGGAACTCGCGCTCGGGCGGCAGGCCTTCGTGGTGTGCCCGGCGATCGACAGCACAGTCGACGAAGATGACGGGGGTTGTGAAGGCGAGCCGGATGCCCCGATCCCGCGCGGTTCCGCCGGAACAACGCCTGCGCCGCCGCGCGCAAACGTCACCGATGTGCTCGCCGAGTTGCGCGCGCATCCGCCACTAGCCGGTGCGCGCATCGAGCAGTTGCACGGCCGCCTGCCGGGGGAGCAGAAAGACGCGATTATGCGCAGCTTTGCGGCGGGAGAAATTGACGTGCTGGTGGCAACCACCGTCATTGAGGTGGGCGTGGACGTGCCCAACGCCTCGGTGATGGCGGTGCTCGATGCCGACCGCTTCGGCGTGTCCCAGTTGCATCAGCTGCGCGGCCGGGTGGGGCGCGGTTCGGTGCCGGGGCTCTGTCTCATGGTCACGCATGCCGAGAGTGAGAGCCTGTCGCGCAAACGGGTTGAGACGGTAGCGGCAACCCTCGACGGCTTCGAGCTTGCCGAAAAAGATCTCGAGCTTCGCCAGGAGGGGGATGTTTTGGGCCGCGGGCAGTCGGGCGGTCGATCCTCGCTGCGGCTGCTGCGCGTGGCAAAGGATGGCGCGCTAATCACCGAAGCGCGGGCGATCGCCGAGGCGGTGCTCGGGGTCGATCCGCAACTCGTGGACTACCCGGAGCTTCGGCAGGCACTCGCGCGACGACTGGATGACACCAGCCGAGACTTCCTCGCCAAGAACTGAGGTTGGCAGCGTTTCTGGCAGCGGTGGCCCGACCGACACCTTCCGAATATCACGGTTTGGCAACGCCGACCCGCTAGGGTCGCAGAATGCACAGGATCGCCGTTGTCCCTGGTTCCTTCGACCCCGTGACCCTCGGGCACCTCGACGTAATTGAGCGGGCGGCGAGAATGTTCGACGAGTTGCATGTGCTGGTGGTGCATAATCCGGCAAAATCGGCGCTGTTGCCGGTCGCGCAGCGGGTGTCGCTGATCGAGAAGGCAATCGCCGAGGCACACTTGGAAGGCAAAATTCGCGTCACCTCCTGGAGCGTGGGATTACTCGTTGACTACTGCACCGAGGTGGGCGCGAGCGTTCTGGTCAAGGGCGTGCGATCGCAGGTGGATGTGACTTACGAGACGCCGATGGCGATCGTGAACCGCAACCTAGCCGGGGTGGAGACCGTATTTTTGCTCCCGGATCCGGCCAACGCCTACGTGTCCAGCTCGCTCGTGCGCCAGGTCGCTGCCCTCGGTGGAGATGTCTCGCCCTACGTTCCGGCGGTCGTCGCGCACTTCTTGCAGTCACCGCGAACGGCGTAACGCCACGGTCTGTTGCGGGTGGCAAAATCTACGCATGTTAGCCCTTCAAATCGGCTACGCCGCGATGCTTGAGCAATTTCATCCGAACGAGGCAGTGGCCCTCAGCGACTACGCCGAGAGTCGCGGCTTATCAAGGGTGATGGCCGCCGATCACTTCCAGCCGTGGGTTCCCGCGCAGGGTCAGAGCGCGTTCGTCTGGAATGTGCTCGCCGCGGTGGGGGAGCGCACTTCGGGAGATTTCGGGCCGGGGGTGACCGCGCCCACATTTCGCTGGCATCCGGCAATGGTTGCTCAGGCCAGCGCGACTCTCGCGGCGATGTATCCCGGCCGGCATTGGCTGGGGCTCGGGTCGGGGGAGGCCCAGAACGAGCACATCGTGGGCGGTTACTGGCCGGAGGCACCGGAGCGCATCAACAAGCTTTTCACCGCCTCCCTGGCCGGCAAGTTCACCGACGGGCGCATCACGGTGGGGCGCCGCCGCGGGAGAATGTCGCGATGCTGTTCGGCACGTTTGACGATGGCGCACGCGAGGTGGGAAAAGACAACTCGACGATGCCGAAGGTGCTGCAATTGCACCTGAGTTGGGCGCCCAGCTATAACGAGGCGCTGACGGGTGCGCTGGTCGAATGGGCGAACGGCGGCATGGCGTTTCCGAAGGGCGACATCCGCAGCCCCTTCGAGCTGGAACAGATGGCGACGCTCGTGCGACCGGAAGATTTTGAGGGGCGGATGATCATCTCTGAGGATCCGGACGTGCATCGGGCCTACATCCAACAGCTTGCCGACCTCGGCTTCGACCGCATCTACCTACATTATGTGGGCCGCAACCAACGCGACTGGATCGACGTGTTTGCGCGCGAGGTGCTGCCGAAGCTGCACCGCTGATCGTGGCGCTGCCGATGGTGACCGCCTGGGCATTGGAGGGGATTCCCGAGATCGTGGCGGGGGATGACCTCGCGATGGTCATTGGCGACCTGCTTGCGCTCCCCTTGAGAGCTGGCCGGCGCACTTCGGGCGGTTTCGCGCCGGGCTCAGGACCGGGCGCCTCTACTCTTGCTGCACTTTTTGACGGCGACATCGTGGTGGTCACGAGCAAGATCGTCTCCAAGGCGGAGGGACGTTTCTTAGCCGCTGATGATCGGAAGCGGCGATCACCGCCGAAACTGTGCGGGTGGTTGCCGCTCGCGAGCATGACGGCGGAATAACTCGCATCGTGGAGAATCGCCTCGGGATCGTGGCGGCGGCCGCCGGGGTTGACGCCAGCAACACTCCCGCGGGCAGGGTGCTGGTGTTGCCGATTGATCCGGATGCCTCGGCGCGAGCCTTCTGCGCTGCCTGGCGTGAGCGGTTCGGGGTCACAATCGGGGTGATCATCAGCGACACCCTCGGCCGGGCCTGGCGACAGGGTCAGACGGATGCCGCGATCGGGGCATCCGGTGTGCTGGTGGTCGACGACCTGCGGGGCATGGCCGATTCGGCGGGCCGCGATTTGGAGGTTACGCTGCCGGCCGTCGCCGACGAGATTGCGGCGCTCGCCGACCTGGTGAAGGGCAAGGTGTCGGGTTGCCCGGTGGCGGTTGTGCGCGGGCTGTCGCGCTACGTGACCGATCTAGATGCGCTCGCCGCGGGGTTTGCCAAGGGCAACGCGGCAGGGATCGCCGAAGGGCGTGCGTTGGGCTTGGCCGAGGGTCGGGCGGCGGGCTTAGCCGAGGGATACCATGATGGCTATGCGACCGGGTTTGCCGAGGGATCTGCGGAATAGCGGTGCCGGTGCCGGTGCCGGTGCCGGTGCCGATGCCGGTTCCGGTGGTCGCGTTGTCGGTGGCGGCGTTGAGATTTGACGGCGAGTCAGCTTCGCTATCCGATACCCGCTAAGGAGAACCCAATGACCACGCTGCCCAACCGCACTCACACGGCACTTCTGGTAATCGACGTTCAAAACGACGTTGTGGATGCTGCCTTCCAACGAGACGCCGTGGTGCGAACCATCGGGTCGCTCCTCGACCGGGCGCGCACCGAACAGGTCCCGGTCGTCTGGGTGCAGCACTCCGCCGATCATCTGCCGCAAAACAGCGCCGGCTGGCAAATCGTGCCCGAGCTGACACCCCGCCCGACGGAGCCGATCGTGCACAAACGTCACGGCGACGCCTTCGAGGCCACCAATTTAGAGCAGCATCTGGCTGATTCCGGCATCGGGCGACTCGTGGTGTGCGGTGCGGAGACCGATGCCTGCATCCGCTCCACGATCCACGGCGCGTTCACGCGTGGCTACGACGTAACCCTCGTGGCCGACGCCCACTCGACGAGCGACCTGACTGAGTGGGGCGCGCCGCCGCCCGCGCTGGTGGTCGCGAACGTGAATCTGTACTGGTCGTTTCAGACGGCGCCGGGCCGCACGGCGAGCGTGGTGGCGGCTGCGGAGGTCGCCTTTGTGGGTGCTGCCAACTAGTGCCCGGTGGTACCACAGCCTGTGGCACTTTTGCCGTGGGGCCACTTCTGCATCCTCATTGAAAAACTCGACGAGTGTAGGTATTCCGACTGGCCACGCACCCTAGGGGACCAGCGTTCAGGAGGTCCCGTGTGCTCCCTATTGTGAGAGGGCTAGGACCGAGATCAGGGATGGGACTCATGCGAGTAGTTGGAATACGTTCTCAATCCGTTTTCTTTGCTACCTGGATCTTTGTGAGTTTCGGGGGCGGTCTCATCGAGCTAATTGTGAGCGTTGCTCCCGTGGTTTCGAGTTCGATCTCAGAAATCATTTTTTATTCGTTCTTCATTTTCGCGGTGCGGAATTTTCACGCCAAGAACGAAGAGATTAAGGCTCCGCGAGCGTGGTGGCGCGTCACCGCCCAACCGCGAGCCGGCTTCGTAATTGCGGCGCTCGCGGCGATCTGCATCCCCTTTTACGTCCATAAAATTTTTTTGAGCGACTCTGTTGGCGCGGCTTGGTTTCAGGGTGGGCTGTATTTCACGGTTTCTACCTCAGCGATTTTCGTTGTCTTTCTCCACTCGTCGATTCGGCTCGCCAAGATGAAGACGGTCAAAATTGTGGATTCCGCTGCCGGGATTCTTCCCGCCCACAAGTTCCAAACGCCGTTTCACTAACCGGATTGGTTACGACCGCTCTGCTGGGGTGCTGGTTGGGTGCTGGGCTGCGACCGCCGCAAACCCCCGGTCGCCGCAAAGCCGCGCGACGCGTACTCCCGCGCCACCGCATGTCGCTCCGCACGCGGTACCCCATAGGTGCTCGTGCGTTGAGCGGGTGTGCGTCCGATCGCTCGAACGAGGGCTTCTATTTGATCGACGGTCATCTCCGAGCCGTGATCGGCACCGGCTGTGCGGGAAATCGTTTCCTCCATGAGGGTGCCGCCGAGATCATCCGCCCCGCCCTGAATCATCTGCTGAGTTCCGGATGCCCCGAGCTTCACCCACGACGTCTGCACGTGGTCGATGCGCCCATAGAGCATCAGCCGCGCAACGGCATGCTCCTCCCGGTTTTCCGGCGCGGTGGGGCCGGGGTGGGCGACCCCGGCGAGGTAGACCGGGGAGTTGAGGTGCACGAACTGCAGCAGCACGAATGCGGTGAACCCGCCGGTCTCGTCCTGCAGTCGGGCGAGGGTGCGCAGGTGCCCGACCCAGTGGCTGGGTTTGTCGACGTGCCCGTACATCATGGTGGAGCTTGATCTCAGGCCCACCTCGTGCGCCGTTTTCACAATCTCCCGCCAGGTGGCGGCAGGCAGCTTGCCCTTTGTGGGCACCCAGCGAACCTCATCGTCGAGGATCTCGGCCGCGGTGCCGGACGCCGCAACGCTGGATCCGCCGGACGATGGTCCGGTCGCGCCGCGTCGCGGCTTGCGTCGCCGCCGACCTGCGCCCGCAGCTCCGCCCAGTCGCCGTAGACGTCGTCAAAGTCGCTGCGGCGATCGCTGTCGCGCCCGACTGTGTCGATTTCGGTGTGCAAATTCACCCGGCCGGAACTGGCCCACTCGGGGTCTGGCTCCTGCCACGGTAATCCGACCGGACGCCGACCTTCGATCGCGAGCCCGTCCTCCGCGGCCAACGCTCGCACGTGCGGCAGCACACGCGGATCGATCCACGGCTGCTCGGCGCGCGCGTAGTGCGGGTGCGCGGTGAGCCGTTCGGGCAGAATGAACTCGGCGTCGGCGGTGAGACGCGCAAGCTCCTCGATCTGCGGCCAGGGGCGCTCCGGGTTGACACGGTCGGGGGTGAGCGGGCTGACGCCGCCCCAGTCGTCGATGCCCGCGCGGATGAGCAGGCTCAGCTCGGCGGCATCCGTGAGGTTCGGCGGGGCCTGGACGCGCAATTTCGGGCCGAGCACGAGCCGGGTCACGGCCACCGTGGCCACGTATTGCTGGGTTTCGAGGTCGCCGACCAGCCGCATCGCGGTGGCGGCCTTCGCGCGAAAGTTCTGCACGATCACCTCCTGGATGTGCCCCTGGCGGCGAGCGGATGCGCGAAGAGCGAACATCGCCTCGATGCGTTCGGCGTAGTTTTCACCGATGCCGAAGGGCACCCCGGTCGTGAATGGCACGGTGGAGCGTCCGGCATCCTCGATCACGCGCAGTCGCACTGCCGGATCTTTGTCGGGGGAGCCGTAGTGCGGCCCACCCTTTTTCGGCCACAGCCGGGTGGCGGTGGTTTCCAGCATCATCCCCATCTACGGGGCCACCGGCTTCAGCCGCTGGATCTCCTGCCAGGTCATCACC
>JACMPQ010000059.1 GCA_014377425.1 Microbacteriaceae bacterium
ATTTATTTGTGGGCCGCAACGGTCAGGGTAAAACCAATCTGATTGAAGCGCTGGGCTACCTCAGCACACTCGGCTCACACAGAGTCACGGCCGACCATGCGATGATTCGTCAGAATGCGAATTCGGCGGTGATTCGTGCACAGATCAAATACGACGGGCGAGAAGTCCTCGCGGAGGTTCAACTTAATCGCACCGGGGTAAACCGAGCTCAAATCAATCGTTCCGCCATCAAGATTCGAGAGTTGCCGCGCTACTTTGCCAGCGTGCTGTTCGCGCCGGAGGATCTCGCGCTCATTCGGGGTGACCCTTCCGGTCGGCGACGCTTTCTTGACCAACTCCTTATTCTTCGCACACCGCGATTCGCCGGAGTGATGTTCGATTTTGATCGGGTGATCAGGCAGCGCAACAGCCTGTTGAAATCGGCTCGAAGTGCGCGTCTCGGGTCGGAGAATCTCTCTACCCTAGAAATTTGGGACGAGAGACTTGTGGAACTCGGCTCGGAGATAATGCTCGCCCGATCCGGGCTCGTAGCTGAGCTAGCATCTGAGGTGAGCCGGGCCTATCTTCTTGTGGCGGGCGATGATCATCACCCTCGAATGACAATCCAGTCGAGTCTCATAGAGGAGGCAACCCAGGGCGATGGCAGCTCTGCGCTATCGACCCTTGAGCAAATAGCGGAGCGTTTTCGCACGGCGCTGATGCGAGTTCGCCGGAGTGAGGTGGAGCGGGCCGTGACCCTGGTGGGGCCGCATCGGGATGACCTCGTCCTCGAACTCAATTCCATGCCGGCGCGCGGGTACGCGAGCCACGGTGAATCATGGTCTTTCGCACTGTCGCTGAAGCTCGCTGCAGCGGAGATTTTGCGTCGCGAATCGAGTACCGGGGATCCGGTTTTGATCCTCGATGACGTGTTTGCCGAACTGGATCGGCAGCGTCGAACCCGCCTGGCGCACGCAATTGAGGGATTCGAGCAGGTTCTAATTACCGCTGCGGTCTTGGAGGATGTCCCAGTGGAGCTCACCGCTCACACCGTGCACGTGCGTAGTGGTCGGATTGAGGAACAGCATGTCTCTTGAGGACGTAAATAGCGTCGACGGAAAATTTCATGGTGGATCAGACTCAGCTGTTAGGGGTGTGGATAACTCGAACCTGACCCGTCAAAGTCGAATGGATAGTGATTCCGACTCGGTCGAGTTGGCTGTCATCGACACGGAATCGCGGGTTGTGTTCAACCGGTTTCGTCGAGTATTTGGCAACGGCCAATCCCGCAGCAAAGATGCCCGGAAGAGGGCGACGACACAACCGGGCTCTAGTGCGGCGTTCGGGGTCGGCCGGGATGCCCATGGATTGGGTGATGTTCTCGACGCCCTGACTGCTCGATTGGGTTGGAATTCGCCCCTGGCCCAATCCGACCTATTGGCATCCTGGGCCGCAATTGCCGGCCAGGAGACTGCCGATCATTCGCAACCGGTCGGCATCGAAGAGGGAGTTCTTTCGGTGAAATGTGATTCAACCGCATGGGCCACCCAATTGCGTTTGATGCGATCGCAGCTTCTCACCAAGATCATTGCTCAGTATCCGGATGCGTCAATTGTGGCAGTGCGTTTCGAGGGCCCCGGCGCGCCCTCCTGGAAACGCGGCCTTAGATCAATCCCAGGGCGTGGTCCACGCGATACTTACGGTTAGGAAGTCAAATTAGGTCAGCCGCTAAAAATAAAGACCGCAGAAGGTCAACCTTCGTTCGGAGCAAGTGGGCGATTTGCTAGAATGAGAATGTCCTCGCGGCAGCTCTCAGCGTGAAAGCCTGGCCCCGGTTGGCAATTCGATCCACCTGGCAGGAGCTGTAACCCATGAGCACGTCACCTTCGATTCCGGCTGATGACCACGAGTCGGCTGACTCCTCGAACCGACGATCCAATTCGGAGGAGGTGGCAAACCAGTCCCCGATCTTCGAGAAAGCTCCGGTCGATGACGCGTATGGCGCCGATCAGATTCAGGTGTTGGAGGGTTTGGACGCCGTTCGCAAGCGCCCCGGAATGTATATTGGTTCCACCGGCCCGCGCGGCCTGCACCACTTGGTTTACGAGGTCGTAGACAACTCGGTGGATGAGGCCCTGGCCGGTCACTGCGATTTGATCAAGATCACGATGTTACGCAATGGCGGGATCCGCGTGATCGACAACGGCCGCGGCATTCCGGTCGACCTCAACAAGAGCGAAAACAAGTCGACGGTCGAAGTTGTGCTCACCATTTTGCATGCCGGTGGAAAATTCGGTGGTGGTGGCTATTCGGTGTCCGGTGGGCTGCACGGGGTGGGAATCTCGGTGGTCAATGCGCTTTCGAAAGAATTAGATGTCGAAGTGCGCCGCCAGGGTCACGTCTGGCGTCAGAGCTACACCCACGGTGTGCCAAATGAGCCGCTGGAGAAGGGTGAAGAATCAGCGGTTACCGGAACCACGATTACTTTCTGGCCGAGCCCCGACACTTTCGAGTCCATCGAATTCGACTATGAGACGTTGCGTGCTCGTTTTCAGCAGATGGCGTTTCTTAACAAGGGATTGAAGATCACCCTGCTTGATGAGCGGGAAAATGCCAGCGCGATTGAGGATGACGCGGCCGAGCCCGATGCCCCCGTGGAAGTGGTGTATCTCTACGAGAACGGCCTCGTCGATTACGTGGCGTATCTGAACTCCGCCAAGAAGGTGGAGGCGGTGCATCCCGACATCATCGCCTTTGAATGGGAAGACACGACTCTCAAAATTTCGCTCGAAGTGGCTATGCAGTGGACCAGCTCCTATCAAGAATCGGTACACACCTACGCCAACACGATCAACACTCACGAGGGGGGAACTCACGAGGAGGGTTTTCGTGCAGCTCTGACCACTCTGGTAAATAAGTACGCACGCGACAAGCAGATCATCAAAGAGAAGGATGAAAATCTCACCGGAGATGATGTACGCGAGGGGCTCACCGCGGTTATCTCGGTGAAGCTTGCCGAACCGCAGTTCGAGGGCCAAACCAAAACCAAGCTGGGCAACACGATCGCCAAGTCCTTCGTTCAGAAGGTGGCATTCGAGCAGCTCCGCGATTGGTTCGATCGCAACCCCACTCAGGCGCGCGATGTCATTCGCAAAGCAATTCAGGCCTCGCAGGCTCGTCTTGCCGCTCGCAAGGCCCGAGAGCAGACCCGTCGTAAGGGCCTGCTGGAATCCGGCGGGATGCCGGGCAAGCTGCGTGACTGCTCGAGCAAAGACCCGCGGCTGAGTGAAATCTTCATCGTCGAGGGCGATTCCGCAGGCGGATCTGCCGTTCAGGGTCGAAACCCCGAGACTCAGGCCATCCTTCCTCTCCGGGGAAAAATTCTGAACGTTGAGAAGGCTCGCCTTGACCGAGCTTTGGCCAACAACGAGGTTCAGGCTATGATTACCGCTTTTGGTGCGGGTATCGGTGAGGATTTTGCGCCCGACAAGACTCGATACCACAAGATTGTCTTGATGGCGGATGCCGACGTGGATGGCCAACACATCACGACACTTCTTCTCACGCTGCTTTTTCGCTATATGAGGCCCCTGATCGACCTTGGTTATGTTTATTTGGCGCAGCCCCCGCTCTACCGTCTCAAGTGGAGCAACTCTCCGCACGACTATGTGTACTCCGATCGGGAGCGCGACGCACTGTTGGCATCCGGTGCTGCTGCGGGCAAGCGCATCCCGAAGGAAAACGGTATCCAGCGCTACAAAGGTTTGGGCGAGATGGACTACAAGGAACTGTGGGAGACCACGATGAACCCGGAGACTCGCACACTGCTGCAGGTGACCCTCGACGATGCTCTCGCCGCCGACGAAATCTTCTCCACCCTGATGGGCGAAGATGTTGAATCTCGTCGGAATTTCATCCAGAAGAACGCAAAAGACGTGCGCTTTCTCGATATCTAATGTCGTTCGGGCCTAGCCCCGATAACATTCCTCATTTGGCATATTCACCTTTAGAACTGAGACCTCATGGCTGACGACGTAACGCCGGACTCCACCGCTCCACAATCAGACGACTCCGCGGCCGAGGGGAACATCCAGCCGCAAATCGCCGGGCGCGAGATCGACATCGCCCACGACAAGGTTGAGCAGGTCGATCTGCGCCTCGAAATGCAACGGTCGTACCTCGATTACGCAATGAGCGTGATCGTTGGGCGCGCTTTGCCCGAGGTGCGCGACGGACTCAAACCCGTACATCGCCGAGTGATCTACGCGATGTACGACGGTGGCTACCGTCCGGACCGCGCATTCTCCAAGAGCGCGCGTGTCGTTGGAGACGTGATGGGGCAATTTCACCCGCACGGAGACTCTTCGATCTACGACGCTCTGGTGCGCCTCGTGCAACCGTGGAACCTCCGTTACCCGCTGGCACTCGGTCAAGGCAACTTTGGCTCGCCCGGAAACGATGGCGCTGCGGCATCCCGATACACCGAAACCAAAATGGCGCCGTTGGCCATGGAGATGGTGCGGGACATCGACGAGGACACAGTCGACTTCTCAGACAACTACGACGGCAAGACGCTCGAGCCAAATGTTTTGCCGGCGCGTTTCCCTAACCTCTTGGTCAACGGCTCGGTGGGAATCGCCGTGGGAATGGCGACCAACATTCCCCCGCACAATCTGCGCGAAGTCGCCGCCGGTGCCCTCTGGGCCTTGGAGAATCCGGATGCCTCTCGCGAGGAGCTGCTCGAAGCGTTGATGCAGCGCGTTAAAGGTCCAGACTTCCCCACCGGAGCTCAAATTCTCGGCGTTAAGGGGATCCAAGACGCTTACCGCACGGGTCGCGGCTCGATCACGATGCGTGCCGTGGTGAGCGTTGAGGAGTTACAGGGGCGTAATTGTCTCGTCATCACCGAGCTGCCCTACCAGGTGAACCCGGAGAATCTCGCGATTAAGATCGCCGAGTTGGTCAAAGAGGGCCGCCTTAGCGGCATTGCCGACATTCGTGACGAGACCTCCGGTCGCACCGGCCAGCGTCTCATCATTGTGCTGAAGCGTGATGCTGTTGCCAAGGTGGTTCTGAACAACCTGTACAAGCACACCTCGCTGCAGGAAAATTTCGGTGCCAACATGCTGGCGATCGTGGATGGAATCCCCCGCACCCTGCCGCTGGATGGCTTTATCACCGCCTGGGTTGCCCATCAGATCGACGTGATCGTTCGCCGCACGAGCTACCGGCTTCGCAAGGCCGAGGCTGACGTTCACATCCTGCGCGGTTACATCAAGGCGCTGGATGCTCTCGACGAGGTCATTGCTCTGATCCGTCGCTCCGACACGGTGGATGACGCTCGCGAGGGTCTCGTCGCGCTGCTTGAGGTCGATGAACTGCAGGCCAACGCCATTCTCGCGATGCAGCTGCGGCGTCTGGCGGCCCTAGAGCGGCAGAAGATTCTGGATCAGGCGGCTGAGCTCGAGCGACTGATCGCCGATTACGTCTCGATTTTAGCCAGCGATCAGCGCCAACGCGACATTGTGAGCACCGAACTCACTGAGATTGTTGACAAGTACGGCGACGACCGTCGCACCGAGATCATGTTCGGCTTCGATGGCGACATGAACGTGGAAGACCTCATCCCCGAAGAGGAGATGGTGCTCACCGTCACCCGTGGCGGGTACATTAAGCGCACACGAAGCGACAATTACCGCAGCCAGCACCGCGGTGGCAAGGGTGTCAAGGGAGCACAATTACGCGCGGATGACGTGGTGGAGCACTTCTTCGTGACCACCACCCACCACTGGTTGCTGTTCTTCAGTAACAAAGGTCGGGTTTACCGCGCCAAGGCGTATGAGGTGCAGGAGGCTGGCCGCGACGCCAAGGGCCAGCATGTGGCCAATCTGCTGGCGCTGCAGCCGGGTGAAGAAATCGCCCAGATCCTCGACATCCGCGACTATGCGGTGGCCGAATACCTCGTGCTCGCAACGCGGGCGGGGTTAGTCAAAAAGACCGCGCTGACCGAGTACGACACCAACCGTTCCGGTGGAATCATCGCGATCAATCTGCGGGAGGACGACGAATTAGTGTCAGCCCTGCTCGTCGAGGCGGATTCCGATATTCTCTTGGTTTCCCGTAAGGGCATGTCGCTTCGCTTCACGGCGAGCAACGAGGCACTGCGCCCGATGGGCCGTTCAACCTCCGGAGTCATCGGAATGCACTTCCGTGATGACGACACTCTCCTCGACGCCTCGGTGGTAACCGACGAGGGCTATGTGTTTGTCGTTACCGAGGGTGGCTACGCCAAGCGCACGAGCGTGGATCAGTATCGGGTGCAAAACCGTGGGGGTCTCGGCATCAAGGTTGCCAAGCTGGTGGACAACCGCGGTGATCTGGCCGGGGCGCTCATTGTGGGCGAGGATGACGAGGTTTTGGTGGTTCTGGCCGGGGGCAAGGTTGTGCGTTCCTCGGTCGCTGAGGTGCCCGCCAAGGGACGCGACACGATGGGTGTTGTCTTTGCGCGCTTCGCGGATGATGACAGGATCATCGCCGTGGCAAAAAATAGCGAACGCAATCTCGAATCCGCGGCCGACGCGCTAAACGGAGAACCGGTAGCCGACACCGAGTCATCGCCGATTTCGCCTGACACCGTGCCGTCCGCTGGCTCCACAAACGTCGAGACCACAGACGATAATGCAACCGACGACAACAACTTGGACGGCGACGCGCCGACCGGTGAGGACGAAGCCGATGAGTAGCATTGCCGAGAAACTCCAGCGAAAGGCACCCAAGATGGTTAGTTCCAAACAGGTGCGCCTGAAACTCGTTTACCTCGACTTCTGGTCGGTGCTGAAATTATCGTTTCTTACCTCGCTGTGCTTCGGTATTGTGCAGTTCGTCGGATCGGTGCTGATTTGGCTGGTGTTGTACAGCACTAAAGTTTTCAACCAAGTCGACACGCTGCTGCGTGATGTTCTGAACGACAACACTTTCTCGGTCACCACCCAGTTCTCGCTTGGTCAGGTAGCTCTTTTCGCCATCATCGTGGCGGTGCTCAACATCATTATCGGAACCGCCCTCGGGGCAGTATTCGCCGTGCTGTACAACTTTGCTGCACGCCTCACCAGTGGCCTGTTGGTGGGATTTCAGAATAGTTAGTCGAGACCGAAGTTTGCGCTCGATTTAGCGATTCGGCGTGGGTGCGATACTCTCGTATCTGCCCTCATGGGGATATAGCTCAGGCGGTTAGAGCGCTTCGCTGATAACGAAGAGGTCCGTGGTTCAAGTCCACGTATCCCCACCATGGGGGCAAGTTAGACACGCTGGTTTATCAGCGGGGACGTAGCTCAATTGGCAGAGCACCGCCTTTGCAAGGCGGGGGTTAGGAGTTCGATTCTCCTCGTCTCCACAAAAACCCCGGTTAGCCGGGGTTTTTTTGTGCCCGGATGGGTGCGGCTGGGTTCAGCTACTCGCTTGCCAAACGATTACGGGCAAGTCGCTAATGCACAAACGCCACCCCGGTTGCCGGGGTGGCGTTTGGTCGAGTGAGGCTAGAGGGCCGGATTGTCTCCGTCGTCGCCCTCATCCAGAACCCATAGTTCGTCGTCGGCGCGTAGGGTCTGCCAGGCCGCATAGGCGATGCCCGCGACGGTGGCCACCCCTATCGTGATGAGCAAATAGCCACCGAAGCCCAACGTGGGTTTTGGCTTCGCGAGGTCATTACGACCGCCGTAGCGGCTGTAAGCCCGTACGGCGCGACTAGAAGCCCCCGCAACGACTTTGCCGGCCTTGTGGCCGGCACGGCCAGTTACGTCGTGAAGGTGCCGGAAAGCGTCGCGTACTCGCGCGTCCCTCGAATTGTCGAGGGCGGCCAGCGCAGTGCCGAGCGCCGAGGACACCACCGGGAATACATCGTGGACCACGCGATTACGGGCGTCATCGGCAACAGACCGTGTGGCCTGCAGGGTAGTGGAGACCGCGGGCAAGATGTGCTGGTTCACCGCATCCCGCACTCGTGGGGCAAATTCTTCGCGAGAGGCATTACCCAATTGGCGACTGGCCTCGCGCACGACGGTGCTGGCATGATCGAGCACTTCGCGCTGTTCATCCCAAAGGTCGGCAGCGGTGGTCCTCAGTCGTTTGAGTTCCTTCTCGCGTTTACGTGACAATCCCATGAGATCAACCTCCGGTCGTGGTGTGGCGAACCCAATGAGTCTTTCACGCACCTGTGCAGCAGCCAACATTGCGCGGCCTGTGCGATCACTGTATTCGAGACCGCTGTGGGAGACTAGGGGCATGTCTATCCACACCCATGTCGCCACCTTCAACACCTCCCTCGGCGCAGTACGCGTCAACCTTTTCGGAAACCACGCTCCGAAGACGGTCGCTAACTTTGTTGGTCTCGCCACCGGAGAAATTGAGTGGACCAACCCGCGTACGGGCGCCAAGAGTAACGAAAAACTTTACGACGGCGTGATCTTCCACCGCATCATCGACAACTTCATGATCCAGGGTGGCGACCCCCTCGGTCAGGGAACCGGCGGCCCGGGGTATTCCTTCGATGACGAAATTCACCCCGAACTTTCGTTCACCAAGCCGTACCTGTTGGCCATGGCTAACTCGGGCACCCGCGGTGGCAAGGGAACCAACGGTTCGCAATTTTTCATCACCACCGTCGCCACCACCTGGTTGCAGGGCAAACACACCATCTTCGGTGAGGTGGCCGACGAGGAGTCCCGCGAAATCGTCAAGAAGATCGAGGCCGTCGATAAGGATGGTAGCGACCGCCCCCGTGAGGATGTCGTCATCAACAGCCTCACGATCGACGCGGTGTGACCACCAGTCCCCCGTTTGGAACGGATGCCGCCGGCGACGCAGGAAACGCCTGCTACCGGCATCCGGATCGACAAAGTTTTATTCTGTGTCAGCGCTGCGGGCGAACTATTTGCCCGCAGTGCTCCACAGAAGCCGCGGTGGGGTTTCACTGCCCGGAATGCCTTCGGGAGTCCCGTGCGGCCGCTCCGCAGCGTCCACTTCTTGCCCGTTCGGCGCGGCGGCTGCGCTCCCCGGATGCTCCGGTGGTCACTTACACATTGATCGCGCTCTGTGTTTTGGTTTTCCTGATTCAGAGTGTGCCCGGTGGGGAACGCGTTTACAGTGCGCTGGCCTACTACCCGCCCTTGACCCTGTCGGAGCCATGGCGGGTAATGACAGCACTGTTTTTACATCAGGGTATTTTCCACATCGGTTTCAACATGTTGGCGCTGTTTCTTTTTGGTCGCGTTCTAGAACCACTTCTGGGGCGCTGGCGTTTTGCTGCGCTTTACCTTCTGAGCGGATTCGGTGGCTCGCTGGCGGTGTTGCTGCTGAGTCCGACGGTGGCAGTGGTGGGAGCCTCCGGTGCGATTTTCGGGCTGTTTTCGGCCCTGTTCGTGGTGCAACGCTCGATGGGCGGAAATTCGCGGCAATTCCTGGTGTTAATCGCCATTAACTTTGCCTTGGCCTTCATCTCGCCGGGTATTTCCTGGCAGGCGCACGTCGGGGGCCTCGTGGTGGGCGCGGTCGTAGCCGCGATCTTTCAGCGCACCCGTCAGCGCACCCGTCAGCTGGCTCAGAAACTCCTACTCGGCCTTCTAACCGTTGCACTTGTTGTCGGCACATCGACGTACGCGAGCGCGATGTTCGGTGGCTGAGCCGAATTAGCTCAGAACGCAACCCGAAACCAGTTTCCCCAAGTTATCCACAGGGTTATCCCCACTGGGGATAATTACACTGGTGTAACTCGAATAGGGAGATCGCTCAGCGCCACCGGGTAGTCATCATGAAACCGAGAAACAGAATGCCAAAGCCGACGAGAATATTGCCGTCACCCAGGCTGGCAATCGGTAGCTTCGCTCCACTGACGTAAAATACGATGATCCAAATCAGTCCGATAAGCATCAGGCCAAACATAATCGGCTTGAACCAGACGGCGTTTGGGGCGTCGTCTCCCCCACGGTTCTGCGGGGCATCCACGGACTTAAGACGGTCGCTTGATCTGGCCATAGCCAAATTGTATCGGCTCTGGCTAGATCAGCGGGGGTTCGAGGTATCTGCCAGACGGCTTCCCCCACGGAGGGTGTGGCTCCGATGCCGCGCCTAGACTTGGAAGCATGTCGAATTCAGGCCTCCGAAGCGAGCGAAATCGGGCACCGCGCCCGCGCCTCAGCGCCTTGGGTGTTCTGGGTGAGCTACTGGTTACGGCCGGACTTTTTACTTTCGCCTTTCTCGGCTGGCAACTCTGGCTCAACGACATCATCCTCGGCTCGGCACAGCGGGATCAGGCTCTGATGCTCAGTGAGAAATTTTTGAACGCGGCATCACCGGAAAAACCCGGATCAGCCACGAAAGTCTCCGTTTCCCCCAGTCCGAGTTCCTTCGATTCGGGGGCCCTGGGTGCGGGGTCATCCGGTGCGGGGTCCGTTGGGGATGCGGGCATGACGGCGGGGCACCCGGGTAGTGCGATGACAACGGCAGTGGCCGGCTCGGATCAAAAATTCGCTAACGTTTACATCCCGCGATTTGGGGACGACTACGTGCGAACGATCGCCGAGGGCGTCGATACTGGTGTGGCCCTCCGCTCCGGAATTGGGCACTACCCCGGTACTCAGATGCCGGGCGAGATTGGAAACTTCGCACTAGCCGCGCACCGCACAACTTTCGGAGCGCCATTCAACCGAATGGCCAGTCTGCAATTGGGCGACAGAATTTACGTTCAGACGGCCAGCGGGTGGTACACCTACGTCTTCCGGTCGATGGAATATGTTCAGCCGCGGGATGTCGCGGTGACGGCGCCGGTTCCGCAGCGCGCGGGGCTAGCGGCGCAGGATCGCATTCTGACGATGACCAGTTGCAATCCGCAGCTCTCGGCGGCGGAACGAATTGTGGCGTACAGCGTCTTTGACTCCTGGCAGAGCCTGACCGCTGGTGCCCCCGCCCCGGTTCGAGCTCTCGCAGAAGGCAGGAACTAGTCGTGTACGCAGCGCTTTGGCACATACTTCCCGGACCGATTTGGCTGCGGGTTGTGACCCTCACGGTACTACTCGCGGGGGTTCTGGTGGTCTGCCTGACTCTAGTTTTCCCCTGGCTCAACAGCTTCATCAACGCAACAGAAGTAACGGTGAAAAAGTGACTCGCATTCTGGTGATCGACAACTACGACAGTTTCGTGTACACCCTCAACGGCTACCTTCTGCAACTCGGTGCCGAAACAACGGTGCTTCGAAACGATGCATTCTCGATCGCGGATGCCGCTCCCGTAGTCCCCGACTATGATGCCGTGCTGTTATCGCCGGGCCCCGGAACACCTGCGGCTGCCGGGGTATCCATTCCAGTTGTGCGATCGGTGCTGAAATCGGGTACTCCGCTGCTCGGTGTCTGCCTCGGTCACCAAGCGATTGCCGAGGCCATGGGCGCGCGCGTCACGCACGCTCAAGAACTCATGCACGGCAAGACCTCGCAAGTTAGCCACGATGGTAGCGATTTCTATTCGGGGGTTCCCCAACCATTTCGAGCCACCCGATATCACTCACTGGCGGTTGTGGATTCCACGGTGCCGGCGGATATCGTGGTGACCTCGCGCACGGAATCCGGGGTCATCATGGGTTTGCGACACGCCAGCGCACCGATTTTCGGTGTGCAGTTTCATCCGGAATCCGTGCTCACCGAGGGTGGCTACACGATGCTGGCCAACTGGCTCGCCGTAGCCGGTCTGCCAAGCGCACAGGAGTTGGCTCCGGGGCTTTCTCCCATGGTTCCGCTTAGCTAGCGAGATCCGCCACTTTTCATCGCTCCCGCCAGATGCCTTCATGCGAAGGCGGCCACCTACTTCGAGCAGTAGGTGATGGTGATTGACGACTTCTGTGGTTGATCGCCTGGCGCGAGCGACTGTGCCGTCACAAGACCGCCCGCGCACCCGGCATCTGGTCGCGCGTCTACCTGGAGCAGGAGAGCGCTGAGAGCGGTGATCGCTGTGTTGTATGGCTGGCCAATCTCGGAGGGAACCTGCACGAGGCCGTTACTCACGACGAGATTTACGGTATCCCCTTCGCGAACGGCGGCACCGGCGGCAGGGTCGCTGCTGATGACGATATTGATGGCAACGGTGCTGGAATATTCCAGCGTCGAGACCCCCACGGCAAGCTTCCGATCTTTGAGCATTCCCTGAGCTGCGGCCTCGGTCTGCTGATCCACCTGAGGAACCGTGGTGGTGCCCTTACCAAGAGAAACGAACACCGTCACTGCCTGCTTCACGGGGACTTTAATTCGCGCAGAGGGATCTGTGCCGATGATCTGCCCCTCCGGGACTGTATCGCTGGCCTGGCCGACCCGCACTACCTTGAGATCGGCTTTGCCGAGGTTGACCGAGCCAATTTCAAAAGTGGAGCCGACGACATCCGGAACCGCCACCGACATGCTGTTGCCGATGCCGGTTTCGGATTGACCGGGAAGGCTGATTACCCAAATCACCACGGTGAACAGGATGGTCATCATCAAAACAACGCCGGCCCAAATCCAAGCTACCGGCGGGCGAGCCTGTGTGCGTACCGTGCGCTCATCGTCGTTGACGACCAAACGACGCAATTGGGCATCCGGTGCCGCTGCAGACGGATCGGCGCCGAACAGAGAGGAACTAAACTCCTCCGCCGGTGTGCGCCGCTGCGGAACCTGACCGGCTCCGGCGGCTTCAACATCGTTACGAAACTCCGCAGCGGACTGATAGCGGTCGAACTTGTTCTTATTCAGCGCGTGTAAGACCACCGAGTCCAGGTAAGGGGACACCCGAGGATTGATAGTGCTGGGGGTCGCCGGAGGCTCGCTGATGTGTTGGTAGGCAACGGCGGCGGCGCGCTCTCCACGGAACGGTGCACGCCCGGTGAGCAATTCGAACAGGATGACCCCGGTGGAATACAGATCGGTTCTTGCATCAACGGTTTCGCCGCGGGCCTGTTCCGGCGAAAAATACCGCACGGTTCCGAGAACTGCTCCGGTCTCGGCGACGGTGGCGGAATTATCGGAGACCGCTCGCGCTATGCCGAAATCCATCACCTTCACCTGACCGTTTTGGGTGATCATGATGTTTCCGGGTTTGACATCGCGATGAA
>JACMPQ010000060.1 GCA_014377425.1 Microbacteriaceae bacterium
ATCGCGCCGGGCCTGTTCGACACCCCGCTACTTGCGGCCCTGCCCGAAGACGCGCGCGCGTCTCTTGGCACTCAAGTGCCGCACCCGGCGCGCCTCGGTCGGCCCGCGGAGTTCGCGGCTCTGGTGGAGCACATCGTGCACAACCCGATGCTCAACGGCGAAACGATTCGGTTGGATGGCGCGATTCGGATGGGGCCGCGCTAAACGGAAGGCGGCTTATTTTTTACCTAATTTCGTGCTTGCGAGCGTTTTTGCGGCGGAGCACGACACGGGATAGCCCCCAGGCGGCGATACCGGCGACCGGCAAGAAGACAAAGGCTGCCAACCAGATTATTTTTCCCCCCGCAAGCATGCTCGAGTCTTTGACTGTTGCGATGGCAGCCGCAACTATTCCCACAACGAGCGCCATCACGGCCAGAAGAACGACAACATGCATCCCCGAGAAATTTTCATACATGGTGCTTATTCTCCATCACCTCCGAATGCAAAAACGACCGGCGCGGGCATCCGACTCAAACGCTCGTAGGCGCTTGAATCGAATGACCGGACCGGTCGTCTAGGGAAACGAGTTACTTCGCGCCGACCGTCGCCGAGGCGTTGGACTCGTAGGAGGTGTTGGTCGATTCGAAGAAGTTGACCAGCTGCAGGGTGTCGTTTGCGGCAGCCATCCACTTTGCCGGGTTGGTGACGTTGTATTCGGCTTCGAAACCGAGCTCTTCCAGACGACGATCGGCCAGGTACTTCACGTACTGGTTGATGTAGTTGGCGTTGAGACCGAGGATTCCGCTGGGCAGCAAGTCGCGGTTGTATTCCTCTTCCATCGCTACGGCATCCACAATCATCTGCTTGATCTCGGCCGCGAACTCCTCGGTCTGCAGGTCGGGGTTCTCTTCCAGCACCGTGAGGATCAGGTTGATACCGAACTTGAGGTGCAGCGACTCGTCGCGCACCACCCAGTCCATGAGAGAGCCGAAATTGCGCAGCAGGTTGCGCTGGCGGAAGCTCAGCGCCACCATGAAGCCGGAATAGAACCAGATGCCCTCGAGGATGACGTTGTAGGCAACAAGGTTGCGCACGAAGTCTTTCTTGCCCTCGGTCGTCTCGATGTCTAGCGTCTGCTGCGTCATCCGGGAGATGTACTTAATCTCGAAGGCCTCTTTTTTGGCCATCGACGGGATGTTGACGTGCGAGTTGTAGGCGGCCTCGCGGTCGATCGGGAAGGTCTCCAGCACGTACTCGAACGACATGCAGTGGTTGGCTTCCTCCCACATCTGCTTGGCGAGGTAGAGGCTGCATTCCGCAGCATTGATGTAGGGGTAGACGCCGAAGGCAAGCGCCTTGTTTACCAAGAGCTCGTTCGGGTTGAAGTAGCTCATCAGGAAGGTCACCGCGTGGCGCTCTTCGTCGGTCATCTTCTTAAAGTCGGCGATGTCTTCGCCGAGCTGAATTTCATTGGGGAACCAGGTGTTCGCGACGGCTTGGTCGTACAGGTCCATGGCCCACTGGTAGCGGATCGGTTTGAGAAGCAGGCCCTGCTGCAGGCCGGTGCCGAGAATGCCCATTGCTTTACTCTTCTTTCTTAGGGTGACGGCTGGGGGATGTGCACTTGAGGCACATTATTGGCAGCTGTCGCATTGCAGATCGTCCATCGGGTCGACGGGCACAAAGTATTCGGAGCCATTAAAGCCCTCGGTAATGTCGTTCGGGTTCATCAGTTTCCCGCCTTCGGTGCGAGTCCGCCGAAGCCGAATCCCTTGCGGGGAGCGGCTTGGGCGGGAGCGGATGCCGGAGCCTGCGCCGCCGACTCGACGGAAGTAGCTGGGGCACTCACGATGGAGGCACCGGCGACTGGCGTCGCTGCTCCTGCCGGTGCGCGTCCGGCGGGAACCAGCGTCGGGGTGGTCGAGCGACCGGTGGATGCACCGAAACCCTTGCGGGCGCCGGAACCGGAACCCATTTCCTCCGACTTATTCACCTTGACGGTGGACTGCTCGGCGGTGTGGCGCGGCTTCATGTGCAGGTAGTAGGTAGTTTTTACTCCCCGTTCCCACGCCGACATGTAGATGTCCATCATGTCGCCGAGGTCACGCGTTTCGAGGTACATGTTGCGGCTGATCGCCTGGTCGATCCACTTCTGCGCGCGTGCCGCCACCTCGAGGAAGGCGTAGGGCGAGAGCTGGAAGCTGGTCTTGTAGGTGGCCTTGATGGCATCCGGAATGGCATCGATGTTTTGAATGTCGCCCTGACTACGCAGAATCAGCTCCCGGGTGGAGTTCCAGATGCCGAGGTTCTGAAGGTCGGTAACCAGGTTGCGGTTGACCTCCAAGAACTTGCCGTTGGAGGTGGCGCGGCTGAAGATCTGCGAGAACTGCGGGTCGAGGCCCGGCGTGGTTCCTGCGACCAGCCCAATGGATGCCGTCGGCGCGATGGCCATCAGTGTGGCGTTGCGCATTCCGCCCGTGACCTTGACGCGCAGGGCATCCCAGTCGAGGCGCTGCGTGCGGTTGACCTGAATCTCCATGCCACGGTCGGCCTCGGTGAGCGCGATGCTGTCAATCGGCACCATACCCTGCGACCAGCGCGAGCCCTCGAAGTTCGGGTACGCACCGCGCTCCTGGGCGAGGTTGGCGCTCTCGTCGATGGCCGCGTAGGAGACGTGTTCCAGAATTTCGTCGATGAGGTCGTAGGCCTCTTCGCTTTCGTAGCTGAAACCGAGGCGCTCCACGATGTCTGTGAAGCCCATCACGCCGAGGCCCACCGCACGGTTCTGCTGGTTGGAGAAGTCGGCTTCCTGCACCGAGGAGCGAGTGATGTCGATGAGGTTGTCGAGCTGCCGCACGGCAAGGCGGGCGCTCTCTTCGATCTTGGTGAAGTCCACGGCACCGTTGAGCATGTGCTGGCTGAGGTTGATCGAGGCGAGGTTGCAGACCGAGACGTTGTTCACGTCCTGCGGGAGAGTGATTTCGGTGCAGAGGTTGGAGAGGTGGATCGTGCCGGTGTTGTTATTCAGCGCCCGGTTGTTGATCGTGTCTTTCCAGGTGAGCCACGGGTGGCTCGTGGTCTGCAGCGAGATGAGGATCGACTTGAACTGCTCGCGTGCCTTGATGCGCTTGAACATGTTCATCTTGCCGGCCTCGGCCAGCGCCACATATTCGTTGTAGCGCTCGCTGAACGCCTTGCCGTAGAGCTCGTTGAGGTCGGTGACCTCCAGCGGGTCGAAAAGGTACCAGTCGCCGTCGTTCTGTACGCGCTTCATGAACTCGTCGCTGATCCAGACCGCGGTGTTGGCGGTGCGGGTGCGGCGGTACGGGTCGCCGGAGTTCTGGCGAAGGTCAAGGAATTCGGGGAAGTCGAGGTGCCAGTTTTCGATGTAGAAGCAGAGCGCCCCGAACTTTTTACCGCCGCGGCTCACCGCGCGCAAGATCGAGTCAATCGTGTGCATGAACGGGATCGGACCGGTGGAGCTGGTGTTGTTGGAGCGAATCGGGGAGCCCTGCGCACGCAGCTTGGTAACCGAGAGGCCGATGCCCCCGGTGCCCTTGGTGAGCCACATGACGTCGCGTGTGGTTTTGGCGATGTGCTCCATGTCATCTTGCATTTCCATGACGAAGCAATTGGCCAGCTGCGGGTAGATCGTTCCGGCGTTAACCAGCGTGGAGCCGGCGGCCAGATATTCCAGGCGGCTCATCTTCTGATAAAAAGCGATGGCGTGCTCGTTGGGGTTGGCTTCGTTCAGCGACAGGCCCATGGCGATTCGCATCCAGAAGTACTGCGGCACCTCAAGGGCGTCGCCGTTGCGGCCCTTGATGCCGTAGCGGTTGTTGAGGGTAACAACCCCGATGTACTTGAGGAGTTCGTCGTTGGCGGGCTCGAGGGCATCCGCCAACTGCTGCAAATCAAACAGAGAAGTAAGGCGCGGGTCGAGAAGTTTTTCTTCAACACCGCGGGTGACGTTTGCCGCGAAGTGCTCTACATGAAGAGCCTTGAGCTCGTCGGCGGTGGAGTAATCGCCCAGCACGCGCTTGTAAATGGTTTTGAGGAGTAACCGGGCGGCGACGGTGTCGAAGGCCGGGTCGTCTTTCACGTTTTGCAGGGCCACCTGGATGACTGCTTCGTCGAGCTGCTGGGTTGAGATGCCGTCAAACAGGGTGAGCTCAAGCTCACTGGCAATCTGGGTGACCCAGGTGATGTTCTCGTCGAGACCGGCACTCGCGTGCTCGATCGCCAAGTTGATTTTGTTGGCGTCATACGGCTCGCGCTCGCCATTTCGTTTTACAACGGTAATTTCCACGAAAATCTCCTTACAACCCCACAAATAGCTTGGATCCGGTGCGCCGGCCAAGCGGTGTCACCACTATATAGCGGGTTCCTGACATTCCCCCAACCCTAGATGTAGTGGGCGTGTCCTCCACAGCTGTGCATAACTTGTCTGACTTATCCACACTCTAAACGCACCCTCCGACACCGCTAATGCGGCAAAACTGGCCGGTAGGCTGGTTATTTAGTGAGTACTTACCTGAGCCTGTTGAAAACCCCGGGGGTGGCCCGGATTATCGGCGCGCAGTTGGTGGCCCGGTTTCCGTTCGGGATGCTCTCGCTCGCCTTTCTCGTGCACATCGAGCACGTGCACCACTCCTACGGTGCCGCCGGCCTCGTATTGGCCACCACGAGTGTCGGACAGGCGATCGCCGGCCCACTGACGAGCCGGTGGATGGGCCACTGGGGGATGCGCCCGGTGCTCATCCTCACTTCCCTCATCTGTGCCACCGCCGTCGGCACTGTGGCCCTGGTGATCATGCCGGTGGCGGCCTATATGGCCGTTGGGTTCCTCGCCGGGCTCAGCACACCGCCGATTCAGCCCGCGGTGCGCACCATCTACCCCAAGATGGTCAACTCCCGTCAGCTCACGCCGTTATTCTCCCTCGACGCCAGCGCCCAGGAGTTGATCTGGGTGCTGGGGCCGGTGATCACCACATTTTTGGCCTTCCAAGTCAGCACGCAGAGCGCAATTTTCGTCGCGCTCGCCTTTCTGGTGGGTGGTGGCGCGTGGTTCGTGGCCTCCCCCGAGGTGGGGCGCGTGCGCATTCCCCGAAGCCGCCGTCGCATCGGCGCAGTATTGCTGCGGCGTGCGGTTTTTTTGGCAACCGTTACCGGGTTTCTTCTCATCGGCGCCTGTGCCGCAATTGAGGCCGGGATCGTAGCCACCTTTGGCGAGAGCGGGTCGCAGGCCGGAATCATCCTCGGAATCTTCGCTATCGGTTCGCTCATCGGTGGCCTGATGCTCGGTCACCGCCCGATCGGCCCGTGGGCGCTCACCGTGCGAATGCTCGGCATTGCCGTGGGTATGGCGTTGGCCATGGCCAGCCTCAACTTTTGGTGGCTCGCGCTCACCCTGTTGATCGCCGGGGTCGGAATTGCTCCCGCCCTCGCGGTGATGTTCGCGATCGTGTCGGCGAGCGTCAAATTCAGCGAGACCGCCGAGGCCTACGGTTGGATCGGCACCGGGCAGCTGATCGGCGCCGCCCTCGGATCCGCCGCCGCAGGGCTCATGATCGACCGATTTCAGGCGCCCGGGGCATTTTGGGTGGCGACGGGGTTTGCCACGGTGGGCGTGATCGTTCCCGCGGTGCTCGTGCGCTGGCATCCCGATCTGCGCGGAAAAGACCCCAGCCCCATCCCCGATACTGAACCCGTAGCCATTCAGCCGAGTTAGCCGCGGTTTTACGGGTGGCTAGGGCGAGGCACTACCAGCGCGGGTGGATCGCAGCGCGGAAGTAGCGGTCGTATAGCTCAGTGACCCCGATGGTGAACTCAGGCGAAAGCTGTGCTGCGTTTCCCGCCTGAGCGTTGGAAACCGCCTGCTCCACCGAACGAGCGCCCGGAATGACGGCGCTGACGCCGGCGAGCTGGGCGACCCAGGCGAGGGCCGCCTGCGGTGTGCTGAGACCGGTGGATGCTGCCAACAGAGCGAATTCCTGAGCCGCAGCAACCCCCTCGGCGAAGTGAACCCCGGAGAAGGTCTCCCCCACGTCGAAGGCCGAGCCGTCGCGGTTGAAGGTGCGGTGGTCGTTCGCGGCGAAGGTGGTGTCGGCGCTGTATTTGCCGCTGAGCAGGCCCGACGCCAGCGGTACCCGTGCGACGATGCCCACACCTGCGGCGATGGCGGCTGGCAACACTGCGTCGAGCGGCTTGAGCCGGAACCCGTTCAGGATGATTTGCACCGAGGCAACATTCGGATGCGCGATCGCGGCGAGAGCCTCGTCGACGGTCTCCACGCTCACGCCATAGGCAGCAATCGCCTGGTCGGCAACGAGCGTATCGAGGGCGTCGTAGACGACCTGCGTGGAGAGCACGGCGGTCGGCGGGCAGTGCAGTTGCACCAGGTCGAGGGTGTCGACACCGAGGTTTTTGCGGGAGCGATCCGTCCACTCGCGAAACTTGGCGAGGGTGAAGTTCTCGGCGTTCTGCGCCTCCCGGCGCCCCATCTTCGTGGCCACTGTGATGCCGTGGCCGGGATTATCGGCGAGGTAGCTACCGATGAACTTTTCGCTTTGACCGTCGCCGTAGACATCCGCGGTGTCGAAGAATGTGACCCCGGATGCCACGGCCGCATCGAGAATGGCACGCGCTTGGGCGGCATCCACGTCACCCCAATCGGCACCGAGCTGCCAGGTGCCAAGGCCAATAACGGAAACGGTTCGGCCGGTGCGGCCGAGGGTGCGCGTAATCATCCGGTAACCCTACCCGACCGAAAATGCGCAGGAGAGGGCGCTGGAACCGGGTCGAGGACAAAAAACTGCCCCAACCGGGTGACCCGGCTGGGGCAGCTGCTGTGGCGGTGGACCCTAGGAGATTCGAACTCCTGACCTCCTCGATGCGAACGAGGCGCGCTACCAACTGCGCCAAGGGCCCTAACCAACGCTTTACGTTATCAGCAAACCCGACCAGCCGACGTCACGCGGGCTGGCTAGGCCCAGACGGCGCGACGGCGCGGGTTATACGGCGGGGACTAAACAGCGCAGCTCAGACAGCGCGGCGACGACGCAGGGCCGCGTCGAGATCGGTCACGGTGGTAACGCTGCCGTCGACGATTCCCATCCGGGTGAAACGGCTTTCGGCGGCGGCCGTGCGGATGATCGGGGTGACCCGGTTCTCCGTGTGCGCCTCGCGCAGTAGTTGCTCGGCCTCCGCAGCATCCGCCACCAGTGTCGCTCGAGCGTGATCGATTGCCGACGTTGATGAAGCAGCAGAGGTAGCGGCGGCCGATACGAGCGGCTGGGCGAGGGGGCGGCCGATGTACAGCGGTTTGGGCAGCGGAACCGGAGTCCACGGGGTGGCGACTGCCGGTTCGTCGGCAAACTCGAGCAACGGATGACCAAGTTGCCGGGCAGGCGCGGGTTGGGCGCCCAACTCGCGGGCAACGCGACTGCGTAATTGGGCGGCAACCGCAAGCTTGCGCATGAGAAACACGGCCGCGACGGTTCCGATCGCGCCGAGAGTGACAAGCACGCCGCCGGCCGCGGACGAGAACGATGCGAACCCGATGAAGATGAGGGCAAGGGAAACTGCAAAGCTCCCCAAGCCGATAACCCGAGCTCGGCGTAGACGGTATGCCGCGGGCGAGTGGCTGATCACGGTTGCGGCGACTTCCGGCTTCAGGCTGGCGAGTGTTCGTGCGGCCGCTCGACTCATGGCGATCCCTTTCGCTCGATTGATTGCTTCCGCGCGCTTGAGTTCACCGCGCACCAGTTTTTCGTGGGCGAGAACGCTGCGGGCGGTTGTCTCAGCGGTCACCCGCTCGGGAACCTCCGAGGTTTCGGCCAGAATGCGCAGGGTCTGCTGCAGGCGCACGGCGTTGCGCTCCGTGGCGTGATACTCCCGCTGGCGAAACCAAGTGGGGGTGAGGTAGGCCAGCCACAAAATGGCGGCAAGTGCGACGACAATGCTCGAGCCGATGCCGTCAGTTCCCATGGGTCAAAGGTAGGGGTCGGTCATCCTGAACCTGATGATTACTACCGGTGTGTCAGAGCGGTTTTTCGGAGCGGTGTGTCAGAGCGGATTTTCGGAGCGGTGTGTCGGAGCGGTTTTTCGGAGCGGTGTGTCGGAGCGGTTTTTCGGGCGATTTAGACGGTGCCTGAGCTGAGGCGAACTGCGGTAAGCGCCGCCGCCCGATCCGCGGCCGGAATAACGGCGTTCTGCGGCGGAACCTGATCGTCGAGCCAGCGCCGCAGCACACCGGCGGATAGCTCCTCGGCGACCAGGGCAAAACAGAAATGGTCTCGCCAGTCACCGTTGATGTGGATGTATCGCCGCCGAAGTCCCTCGTAGCGAAAACCAAGTTTCTCAACCACCCGAAGCGACGGCTCGTTCTCCGGCCGAATGCAAATTTCCATCCGGTGCAGCCCCGCCTGACTAAAACAGAAGTCGGTCGCAAGGGCCACCGCCGTGGGGGTGACCCCTTTTCCCGCAAAACGCTCCGAGACCCAATAACCGATCGTTGCCGAGCCGAGAGAACCGTAGGTGATCGAGGACACATTCAATTGGCCGGCAAACTCGCCGTCAAATTCGATGGCAAAAGCCAGCCCGTGCCCGAGCCGAGCATTATTTTGCAGACTCCGGATGCTGGCACGCGTGTCAAAACTCATCGGCCCGTGCGGATTCGTTGCCTCCCATTTGCGCAACCAACTGCGGTTGGAGATGAGTTCGCGCTCCAACGCCCGGGCGTCGCGCAGACGGATCGGCCGAATCACCACGGACCCCTCCTGGAGGGTGGGCGCGGGGGTAGACACGGCGATCAGTCTAAGTCGCTGGCAAACTCTTTGAGCCAGGGGCGTAGCTGGGGCCCGAGGTCGTCGCGATCAACGGCGAGCTGAACAATCGCCTTGATGTAGTCAAGCCGGTCGCCGGTGTCGTAGCGGCGACCGCGGAAAATAAAACCGTAAACGCCTCCGGTCCATTCCGGTGCCGCTGCCATTTTCTCGAGGGCGTCGGTGAGCTGAATTTCTCCACCCTTGCCCGGCTGGGTGTGCTCCAGCACGTCGAAGACTTCCGGGCGCAAAATATAGCGGCCGATGATAGCGAGGTTGGAGGGCGCCGTGCCCTTGGCGGGTTTTTCGACCAGCCCGGTGATGCGCACCACGTTGGGGTCGTCGGTTTCTTCGAAGGTGGCCACGCCGTACATGTGGGCAACCTCGGGGTCGACCTCCATTAACGCCACGATGCTTGCGTTGCGCTTGCCCTGCTCCTCGATCATGCAGGTGAGCAACTGGTCACGCTCGTCGATCAGGTCATCCCCCAGCAGCACCGCGAACGGTTCCCGGCCGACGTGCATCTTTGCACGCAGCACCGCGTGGCCAAGCCCGAGGGGATCGCCCTGACGCACGTAGTGCATGTCGGCAAGCTCAGTGGAGTAGTTGACCTTACGAAGTTTGTCGGTATCACCCTTCTTTTCCAGCGTTGCTTCCAGCTCGCCCACGCGGTCGAAATGGTTCTCCAAAGCGTTCTTGTTACGCCCGGTGATCATCAACACATCGTGCAGACCGGCGGCAACCGCTTCCTCGACGACGTACTGAATTGCCGGCTTGTCAACGACCGGCAACATCTCTTTGGGCATCGCCTTGGTGGCAGGCAAAAAGCGCGTGCCGAGGCCGGCCGCGGGAATGACTGCTTTCGTAATCTGGAAGGTCATGGCGACACAGTACCGGTTCGCCGCGTCTGTTCTGCGACGGGAGGACGCGGATCGTATGATAAGCAAATGACCGGTGATGCCAGCCACCGCAAACGCGCTCTGCGTGCGGAGCTTCGGGAACGCCGACGACAGCTCTCAGAGCGAGACAGAGACCTCGCCACGGACGCCCTCAACGCGCACCTGATCGAACTGACCGAGCGGCTGCATGTGGCCTCGGTGTCGGCCTACCTGCCGGTGAACGACGAGCCGAACATCCGCCCGTGGGTGGACTGGGCACACGGTCAGGGAATTCGCGTGCTCATCCCGGTCTCCCGCAACGACGGTCTTCTCGATTGGGCGGTCTTCGACGGGGGCGCCGAAAGCACCGGACTCTTTGGAATGCTCGAACCCGACGGCGAGCTCCTCGGACCGATCGTAATCAACGACGTGGATTTGATTGTGGTTCCCGCCGCCTCTGTTGACCGCACCGGTATGCGAATGGGCTGGGGCCGCGGTTACTTCGACCGCACCCTCGGATCGATGGAACGCTGCCCGCCGGTCTATGCTGTTGTATTCGACAACGAGTTGGTCGAGTCCGTGCCGAGTGAGGTACACGACAAGCGCGTCAACGGTGTCGTAACGCCGGGCGCGATCATCACGTTCTGACCGGTTTCGAGGATGCAGTGCCCACCTATTCGTATCGCTGCACGGAATGCTCCGAAGCCTTCGACGTTTTTCAAGCCTTCACCGACGACTCGCTCACGGTATGCCCGACCTGCGCCGGCAAACTGCGCAAGGTGTTTAGCGCAATCGGCGTAACCTTCACCGGCTCCGGCTTCTACAGCACCGACTCCAAGGCGTCGAAGTCCACCGCCAGCGTTCCCGGAAAATCGAGCGGGACGGATGCGGGCAGCTCCAGCAGCTCCTCCGGCTCCGGTTCCGGTTCCGACTCCGGTGGCTCCACAGCCCCCGCAGCAGCTGGCACGGGCTCTGGTGCGGGGCCCGGGTCCTCATCCGCGTCTACTTCTGCTTCTACTTCTACTTCTACTTCTAGCGCGGCCAAAACCCCGGCCAGCTCCTCGTCCTAAGCCGCACCGCACTCTTCGTTCTGAACCGACACCGATAGGGGACATCCGTGCTCAAAGGTTTCAAAGAATTTATCCTGCGCGGCAACGTGATTGACCTGGCCGTGGCCGTGGTCATTGGCGCCGCCTTCTCGGCGATCGTCACCGCCATCGTAAGTTCGGTGTTGAACCCGGTGATTGGCGCCCTCTTCAACGCGTCGACCCTGGCCAAGGCGCTGCCGGTCGAGATTCCGACCCTCAGCGGAGCGCACGCCACGCTGTACTTCGGCGCGGTTCTGGCCGCGATCATTCAGTTCGTACTGGTGGCGTTTGTGGTCTACTTCGCGCTCGTGGTGCCGATTAACCACCTCAAGCGCATCGCCTTCGCAAAACAAAAGCAGGCCGAGGAAGCCACACCGGTTGACGTGCTCCCCACCGAAACCGAGCTCCTGATTCAGATTCGCGATCTGCTCGCCGGGCGCCCGTCTCTTGAGGGCGACCACACTCTCCCCCGGCGGTAAACAGCTACCGGTGGCTCGCCAGCCGCTAGTTGTTGAGCGCTAACCCCAGTGCGGCGGCTTGTCTGCCCTCAGCTGGGCGTCATTTTCGCTGGTTGAGTGACGGCTCGGCTCGTTTTGTGGAGACGGATCGGTGCCCGCGCCCGCCACCGTCGTGACCCGACGGTGGCGGCGCGCCGAGCGCGCTGCAGCGGAGGTCACAGCCGCCGGGGTCGGTGCATCGGGCGCTGGTGCCTCGGGCGCTGGTGCATCAGGCGCTGGTGCATCGTCAGGCATTGACCACCGGAATGGGCTGGGTCGTTATCCGAAGTTGCGTTTCAACGCCCAGCAGCGACGCAACCCGATTGGCCACGGCATCCGGGTCGCTAAAGAGTTCGAAGGCGTGAACCCGCAGGTAGTGCCAGCCGAGCCGCCGCAGCATTTCGGGGCGCAAACGCAGCGACTCGCGCAGGCTCGTGTTCTCCTTGCCAAGCAGGTGCACGTCGGTTTCGACCGTCATGCACATGCCGCCGTTGGCAACCACGAGGTCGAGTTTTCCGCGGTGACCCAGCGCCACGCGCAGACCCCGCAGCCGCAGACGGCGAGCAAGATCAACCAGCATCGGGTCGCCGAGGTCGAGCGGGTTGTCGTCGAGACGACGGTTGCCGGCATCCAGCAGAATGTCGGCGAGGGCAACTGCGCCGTAGTTCATGCGGGATTCGTCGATGTCGGATGCCTCGAAGCAGGTCACGATCGTCATCGAACGCCGCGCGCGCGTCATGGCCACCGCGAGCAACCGCTCGCCGCCGGGGCGACCCAGCGCGCCAAAGTCAGACAGCACGCGGCCGTGCGGCGTGCGGCCGTACCCGATGGAGAAGATGATCCGGTCGCGGCTTTCTGCCACCGCCTGATCGATGGTGAGCACCGTGAACGGTTCGCTCCGGTCGCCGAGCACGAACTCGCTCAGCTCTTGACGCATGCCGAGGGCGGTGATCAGCGCCTGCTGCACCCGAATCACGTGCTTCGCGCTCGCGGTGATCACCATAAGAGACTCGAGCGGCCGGGTGGCGGCGTGCTCGAGAACAAGCTCGACCACCCTGGCCACCTCGGCGTCAACGCTTTCCACGGTACCGGTCTCGGAGTCCGGCAGTCCGTGCCCGTCGGGCAGGTAATCCAATCGGAGGCTCGGATGACCGAGGAAGCTACCCGCCCAGGGAATCGACTCAATCCGCCCGGCGTAGAAACGGCGGTTGACGAGCTCAGCGAGGTCTTCGCCCCCTGCGCGGTAGCTACGGGTGAGCGACAGCGTCGGCAGCAGGTCGCCGAGGCGCGAGAGCGCGGATGATGCGTGCACGGCGTCGAGGTCGGGGGTGCCGCGTTCGGGGCCGGACTGGGCGAAATCATCGGCAATTGCGATTGCGAAATCTGCCGGAGTCTGGGTGACCGGATCCCCGAAGGCAACGGTTTGGCGGGCTCGCCGAATTGCCCCGACGCTTTCGGTGAGGGTCATAGCTCCCGCATCTACCAGCACTACGGTGTCGAACGGCATCGTGTCGGTGATTTGACTGACCTCGTAGGGCGACGCGAGCCAGACCGGGGCGATTGCCCGCGACAGGTGCGGTGCCTGCGACTGCAGTGTTGACGCAGTGATGGTGTCTTTACGAAGCGCTGCTTTGAGCGACGCCGCTTCATCCGGCCAATCGACGAGCCCAATGCTCCAGTTCTGTGACAGCTGCCAGCCCAACAGCTGGGCACTACCGGCAGCGTGCGCTTCGTCGACGAGGCGGAAGTCGGCTTCGAGGCGGTCGAGCACCGAGGTGTTTGCGCCGAGGAGTGCCGTTTCGGTTTCCAGCAGGGATTCCAGTGCCGAACGCCACCAGCTCAGTTCGAGTTCTGCCGCCACCTGCTCCGCCGGAACGTGCCGAGCGGCAAGATCGGCCATCAGATGGTCGAGGTCGAGGGCGCGCAGGCGGGCCCGGATCTCGGCGCGTTCCTGCAGATTCTGCAGCACATCCGATTCGGCGGCCAGCGAGCTCAATTTCTCCTTCAGGGCGGCGATGGGCAGGTTGACGAGTTTCTCCTCGTTTGCCGCGGTGCGAAGGGGCCGATCCAACGCCGCCAAATCCTGTTCAACCTGCTGCCAGGCCACCTGCGTGTCGGCAATACCCACCGGAATTTCGGGAGGCGTGCCCTCGGCAACGTAGCGCTGCCAGAGAATGCGCTGCTGCTGAATGCGCACCAAATTGCCGTGCAGGTCGCTGATGTGCACGCCGGGGCGAACATACTCTTTCGCCAGCTTGCGCAGTCTGCGCCGGTTAGCGCCGGACATTTCGCGGGAATCCCGCCGATGCGATGTGGCGGTAATCAGCTCGTTGAGGGAGCGATCAAACACGACCGGCAAAAAGCGGTCGAGGGTGTCCCGAATGTCGGTAAGCAGTCGCAAATAGACGCCGAGCTCGGTGATGTGCATAAAGGGGCGCAGGCGGGTCGCGCCGATCAGGGCCTCCGCGCGCACCAGCAGTCGCGGCAGATCGTCCCGTTCCAGCTTGCGGGCAAGTGCCTGAGCCTCGCGGGCGTCGTCGCTGGTGGAGAAGGTGGCGTCGTACCAGGGCGACTCCCCCGCGCCGTACTTGAACTCGCCGAGCGTGGCCGCCTGCACCATGGCGTTCGCAGCCTCCACGCGCGATCCGGCGAGGGCCGCAATGGACTGCCGACCGAGGCGCACAGTGCTGGACGGCGGATTCTCTACCAGCGCCAACCGTGAAAGCTCGGTGAGGCAATCCAGAACCGAGACGTTCATCGCCGGATCTACCCGGGCAATTGCGCCCCGGTAGTCGAGCAACACCTTGCGCAGGCGCACGAGTGCGTCATCCACGTCGCCCACCTGGGGTGCTGTGGCCTTCTCGTTGCGCACAATCGAGCGGATGAGGTCGCGGCGCAGGGTTGCTGGCGCTACCGCGACGCCCTCCAAACCGATATCTCCTAGGCGCGAGCTGAGCCCGAGCAGACTGGCGCGGCGCGGGCTGACCACCAAAACACGCTTGTTCTGGGCCACCAGAGTGCCGACCGCATTGACGATCGTTTGGGTGCCCCCCGTACCGGGAAGGGTTTTTACCACCACCGAATTGCCGGCGGCGATCTGGGCCACGATGTTTTCCTGCTCGGCGTCGGCATCGAGCAGGAGCGTGTCGGTTTCGGGTGGGCGCAGATCTTGATGCTGGGCGCGAACGGGGGCGTAGCTTTCCGTCACCGTGCGCCGAGCATTCGGGTTGCCGGCCAGAGCATCGAGAATCGGATGATCGAGCGCCGTGGCATCAGCCAACAGGCGAGGGGCGACGTCGGCGAACGACGACACGAGAAGTCTGGGCTGCACGTTGAACCATTCCAGATGGGAGGTGAGCCCGCGAAGGCGGTCAATGACCGGATTTGGCTTGAAGGTGCCGTCGGATTCGGCGAGCGCGGCGAAGGCGGCGGCATCCAATTGGATGGCAAATTGCACGCGCAGCGCCTCGGCAAGTTGCGGGTTGAGGTAAGCGTCGCCGCGAAGGCGCACCTCAAAATCGCGGCCGTACCGCCGGATGGCGAGGGGCCGCAGCAGCACCGGAGCGCAAAACTCTTCGCCGTCGAGCTGCCACTCGGCCAGACCGATACCGAGATGAATGGAGTCGATTCCGCGGGCGGTGGCCAGCTCGACGCTTTTGGCGGTGAGGAGCCCCGCTGCGATTTTGGCGGAGCGAAGGGCCAGATCATCGCGGATGAGGCTCGACAACAGGGTGGTTTTGCCGGTGATGAAGCGGGCGAGTCCCCCGGGATGCGGGCTGCTCAACTCGATGCGGGTGCGCGGGCTGTCGATGAAGTGCAGCAGCGGCGAGCGCCCGCCCACTCGGGAGAGTTCGTCACGCCACGATTGCCAGACCGGTTCGGCAATGTTGCTTACTCGGTAGGCTCCGTCGCCCAGGCTGAAAGCGCCGGGCGTGGTCACCTGACGTTCCGCCCCGGACAGGCTCGGCGTGGGGTCGGCGAGGATATCTCCCGCCTCAGATTTCTTGTCAACTCGGCGCACACCGCTACCCTATGGGCGTAACTCATGAACAGCGCCGCACGACAGGGGAGTTTCGTGCGACTGGTTCGAAAATTTTGTGACACCACCTCAACCGGGAGTTTTCATGCAGGCAGTAATTTATTCACACACGGGTTCCGCCGACGTCCTCGAACTGGTGGACCGAGAGGTTCCCTCGGTCGCTCCCGGAGAAGTGCGTGTGCGCATCATCGTTTCCGGGGTTAACCCCACCGATTGGAAATCCCGCTCCGGCAACGGTGACCGGCTCGAGATCGAACAGGTGCCGAACCAGGATGGCTCCGGAATTGTGGATGCCGTGGGCGCAGACGTCTCGTCGTTCGCCGTCGGGGACCGCGTCTGGGTCTGGGATGCCGCCTTCAAGCGCCCCAGCGGAACGGCGCAGGAACTCGTCGTGTTGCCGGCAAGTCAGGTGGTGCGGCTCGACGACGCCGTGTCATTCGATGTGGGTGCCAGCCTCGGCATCCCCGCGCTCACGGCGCACCACACGCTCACGGCGAATGGCCCGGAGCGTCTTTCCCCTGGCGCCCTGACCGGCCAGGTGGTCTTGGTCGCGGGCGGTGCTGGAGCGGTCGGTCACGCCGCCATCCAGTTGGCCCTCTGGGCCGGCGCCACGGTAATCACCACAGTTAGTAGCGACGAAAAGGCGGCTCTCGCGCGCGCTGCGGGAGCCCACCACGTGATCAACTACCGCACCGCCGACACGGCAGCCGCAATTTTAGCCATTGCCCCGAACGGCGTGAATACCGTGGTTGAGGTTAACCCGGTCGCAAACCTCGCGCTCGACCTTCGGGTGATCACTCGCGGCGGTCTCATTGCGATCTACGCCACCGACACCGACGAGCCGCTTGTGATGCCGATCGGTGACGCGATGGTCAAAAATGCCGTGGTGCAGTTTGTTCTCACCTACACCGTGAGCCCCGAACAAAAACAGCACGCGGTGGCGGCGATTTCGGCGGCCGCGGCGGCCGGAATACTCGCGGTGGGAACGGATGCCGGCCTCCCGCTCGAACGCTTCACCCTGGCAGAGGCCGCCGACGCCCACCGCGCGGTCGAGACGAACACCGTCGGCAAGGTGCTCATCGACGTAGCAGCGGCGAGCTAGAGCCCGCCGGGAAAATAAAGAGAGCCGCCATCCCTCGGGGTGGCGACTCTCTTCGTTTTATTCGCGGCGCGTTTTAGTGCGCGGCGCTGTACTCCGCGGCGCTCGCGCGCAGGCTACGGTGGATGCCGCCATACGCCTCGGCATCTTTGAGCGTCCACTTGGGTAGTTTTGCCACCATCGTGTAATTCGGATCGCAGACGTTCGCCGCGGGGGCGAGCCCCATCTGGCTGACCAGCTGGTAGGCATCGAGCATGTCGAGGCCGGTGAGATCTGAGGTCCAGCCGATCAGGTCTTTTTGGCTGATCCGGTAGGCGTCCTCGAGCGGACGAGTGGAGCCGGTGCTCATGATGAACTCGTCACTCTCCAGCCGCGGCCAGGCCCCGCCGGCGCCCTTCACGAGGTCCACCACGATCACCGAATTCATCGCGGACTCCAGCCCGGTGCCGCAGACCTCGCCCTCACCCTGGCGGGCGTGACCGTCACCGAGCGACAGCATCGCACCGGCGACGTTCACCGGCAGATAGAGCGTCGTTCCGGCACGGGCCTCCGGGGTGTCCATGTTGCCGCCGTGGGTGGACGGTGTCACCACTAATCGCACCTCGCCACCGGCCGGGGCGACTCCGATCGTGCCGTGCATCGGATCCAGCGGCAAGGCGAGGCTGTAATCGGAGTTCTTGGCCCGGTAGGTAGCGGTCCAGGCATCCAGATCGATGTCATAAAACCAGACCCGCTCCTCGAGCGCATCGTGCAGCATCGCCGTCTCGGGGGTCTGCGTGAGAGCCCCGAAATTGGGATAGGTACTCGATACGGCATATGACCGGGCCGGTACGATCGAGACGAAGTGCACGGCAAGCAGGTCGCCAGGTTCCGCGCCCTCCACCTGAATCGGGCCAGCCACTGGATTAAATTCGCTGAACGGCACGATCTGGCTGGGCAAATCGTTTGGCGAAGTCACCCGCCCGCCGAAGCAATCCTCGGTACTCACCTCGACGATATCGCCGGGGCGAATGCTGATCAGCGGCTCTCGGCCACCAAACACGTAGGAGTACTGATCGGGGCGCGGGGCGAGCGGGTGAATGGCCATGGGTTAGCGAACCTCGGTGTTGGTGTGATCGGATGCAGAATCGGATGCCGTGAGCGCTTCCAGCGGCGACCGGTTAGTCATCCGTCCGGTGCGGTACAGCCCGATGGCCACGACAATACCAATGGCCAGCCACACAACGCCGAGGATCAGCGCTGAACTGCGGGCGTTGTAGAGCACGCCAAGCAGAATGACAAAGCCGAGCGCCGGGAACACCAGGTGCACAAACCAACGCTTCGACTTCTGGCGCACGATGAAGTGCCAGACGACGGCCACGTTCAAAATCAGGAATGCGGCAAGCGCTCCGAAATTCACCAGGGTGGCGATGGCGGTGAGGCCGTCGGGCAACAGGGTGAGGTAAATGCCGAGAATCAGCGAGACACCGGCGACGACGAAGGTAGCATTCACCGGAACCTTGTGCTTCGGGCTGATTTTGGCCAAGAACTTCGGCAGTTGGCGGTCCCGTGCCATCGCGTACAGCAGTCGGGAGGTTGCCGCCTGCGCGACGAGCGCGTTGGCGAATCCCCAAGCAATGGCAGTAGACGCCGCCGTGAGGATGAACATGAAGTGACCGCCGGCCGTTTCCGACGCCTGGTAGAACGCAGCTCCCGCCGGGTCACCGTTCTTGATCAGCGCTTCGGGGTCGGTGACGAGCATCGACGCCACCCAGGTCTGCACCACGAACAGCACGCCCACCAGAAGGAGAGCCGCAATCATGGAGCGTCCGAGTGATTTGCTGGTGCCGGCGTTCTCCTCGGCGAGGGTGGAGATGCCGTCGAATCCGAGGAACGAGAGCACCGCAAGGGATGCCGCGCCGAGCACGAGTGGCAGCGAGAAGGTGCCCGCGTTGAAGAAGGAATCGAAGCTGAAGCCACGGCCCTTGCCCTGAGCAACGGCGACGATGCCGACAACCAGGAAGATCACCAGAACGATGAGTTCCAAAATCAGCATGTACTTGTTGACCAGTGCGGTGAGCGAGATACCGAGGTAGTTGATCACCGTGTTCAGCAGGATAAAGGCAACCAGCCAGGCCCAGAGCGGCACCTGCGGAATGATGCCGTTCATCGCGAGGGCTGCCGCAAAATACAGCAGGCACGGGATGAGCACGTAGTCGAGCAGAATCATCCAGCCGGCGATGAAGCCCACCGGGCGGCCGATGCCACGGCCAGCGTAGGTGTACACGGAGCCCGCCATCGGAAAGGCCTGCGCCATCTGTGCGTAAGAGTTTGCGGAGAGCAGCATTGCCACAAGCGCCACGATGTAGGTCAGCGGCACCATTCCGCCGGAGGCCTGAAATACCGAGCCGAAGATCGCAAACGGCGCGATCGGCACCATGAAGATGAGGCCGTAGATGATGAGGTCGCTGAACTTCAGCGTGCGTTTGAGCTCCTGCTTGTAGCCAAACTGTTCAATGCCCGGGGACGCTGAAGCCGAAGCTGAAGCCGAAGCCGAAGATGCCGGGCCGGGAGTGCCCGGAGCGGTGGATAAATTCACGCGGTGTCCTAACGGTGTCGATGCAATGGGTGTATCGGTGTAGTGGGTGTGACGCTTCTTTGCGTTTTAGCTACTGGGGTAACTGATCGAGCGCGGCTCCAGCGCCAGCGCCCGGGTGTGCTGCGCAATCTCCTCGAGCGTGGCGACCCACACCCCCGGGGTGGCAACAACCTCTGCCATCAGCTCGCCGAGCTGTTTGGCTCGCCCCGGACGACCGGAGAGGAAGGGATGGTTGGTGAGCACCCAGCATCCGCCGGCCTCGTGCAGGCCCTCGAATTCGCTCTGCCAGAGTTCGCGGGCCTTCGCCGGGGTCTCGATCAGGCCACTCCCGGAAAGCTCCGGCAAAAAGCAGTACTGCTCCCAGTCATCGAGCGCCCACTGGATGGGAATTTCGACGATCGACTCGGTGGAGCCCGGGGTGAGCGCAAGCTCGTAGGGCACGTCGGCATCCATCAGGCTGGAGTCGTAGAGGAAGCCGCGCTCGGCTAACAGCGCCGGCGACTGCCAGGACAACTCCCACATCGGCGCGCGGTAGCCGACAGGGCGAACACCGGCCACCTCGTACAGGGCGTCGAGCCCCCGGTCAAGATTCTCAATCTGCTCGGCAAGGCTCAGCCCGGCCGGTTGCTCGTGCAGGAAGCCGTGGTGGGCGATCTCGTGCCCGGCTGCGGAAATATCGCGCACGACTGCCGGATAGCGAAGCGCGGTGTAGCCCGGCACAAAAAACGTGGACCGGATGCCGTGCGTATCGAGCAACCCGAGCAGCCGAGACACCCCGACCAGCGGTCCATAGGCCTGGTGGCTCATCACGCTCATACGGTCGGCGTTCTGCGGTGCCCTCCAGAGCACGGCGGACTCCGCATCCACGTCGAAGGTGAAGGCCGCGGCGGACCGGATGCCCTCGGGCCAGGTGATCGCGCCGGCCGGAGTGATGGCGGGCTGGTTCAGCGGCTCCCCCATCAGCGGCGCTGCGCAGACATGATGGTGATGAGCTCGTAGGCCAGGTTCGCGGCGGCCACCGAGGTAATTGCGGCGTGATCGTAGGCCGGTGACACCTCCACGATGTCGGCGGCGACAATGCGGTTGTTACGGAGCCCGCGCAGCACCTCGAGCAGTTCGCGACTGGTCATACCTCCCGCCTCCGGGGTACCGGTCGCCGGGGCGAACGCCGGATCCAGAACATCGATGTCGATGGAGACGTAGAGCGGGGCATCCCCCACGCGCTCCAGCACCCGCTCAAGGATGCCGTCGATTCCGAGCCGGTCGAAGTCGCGGCAGTGCACGATGGTGAAGCCGAGCTTCTCGTCGTCGAGGAGGTCTTTCGGGTCGTAGAGCGAGCCGCGGATGCCCACGTGCGCCGAGCGATCCTTGCGAATCAGCCCCTCCTCCGATGCCCGTCGAAACGGCGTGCCGTGCGTATAGGGTGCCCCAAAGTAGGTATCCCAGGTGTCGAGGTGCGCGTCGAAGTGAATCAGCGCCGCCGGGCCGTGCTCGGCGTTGACGGCCCGCAGCGCCGGAAGCGCGAGCGTGTGATCTCCGCCGAGGGTGAGCACCGGGCGACCGCCGGACATCAGCTGGGCAAGACCCGTCTCGATCTGCTTTAGTGCCTCGACGATGTCGAAGGGATTGCAGTTGATATCCCCGGCGTCGACCACCTGGGCGTCGGCGAAGGGCATGGACTCGAGAGCCGGGTTGTAGGGGCGGAGCAGTCGCGACGCCTCCCGGATCGCCGACGGACCGAACCGTGCTCCGGGCCGGTAAGTGACCCCGGCGTCAAACGGCACGCCGACGACCGCAACGTCGTAACGCGGCACGTCTTCGATGCGAGGCAGCCGGGCGAAGGTGGTGAGCCCGGCGTAGCGCGGCGATGACTGGCCGTCGACCTGACCGACCGGCGCGGGCGACGGGGTTGCGTCGATAGTGGGCGTCGGGCTGTCTGTCATCGTGCTCTCTTTCGCTGAAAATCCTGAAATCTCATGCCCGACCCCGGGTCGATCCACCGTTGACCTGAACGACCTGGCCGAGGACGGCCGAGAGCCGGAAGTCGCTGAGCAGCGCCACGGTCTCGGCAATCTCTGTCGCCTGCCCCAGACGCCCAGCGGGGATAGCCCGGGCGTATTCGGCGTGCATCTCGTCGAGCGTAATTCCGGCGCTTTCGGCATCCACCGCCAACTGCGGGGTATCGATCACGCCGGGGGCGATGGCGTTCACAATGATTCCCTGTGGGGCGAGCTCCCGACCGAGGGTCTTCACGAGCGCGATGAGTCCGGCCTTCGAAGCGGCGTAGGCGGTGGCATCCGGCCAACCGGCCACGCCCCACTCACTGGAGATCACCACGATCCGGCCGAGGCCCCGCGCCCGCATCGATGGTACGACCTCCTGAATCAAGTAGAAGGTGCCGCCGAGGTTGGTGTCGACGATGCGCCACCAGTCGTCGACATCCGACTCCAAAAACGGTCCCATGGTCATGTAGGCGTGGTTTGCCACCAGGATGTCGATGGGCCCGCACTCGGCCGCCACCGTCTCGACCAACCGCCGCACCTCATCGGCATCGGCGAGGTCGGCAGAGATCGCATACCCACCGATCTCAGCCGCCAAGGCGCTGAGCGCCGCCGAGGACTCCCGGTCACTGACGGCAACAATGGCCCCGGATGCCGCGAGTCGGCGGGCGTGCGCCACGCCCATCCCTCCGGCTGCTCCGGTGACCAAGGCGACCCGGTCGCGGAGATCCGGATAGAGACCGTAATGTGCGTCGCTCATCAGATCACCGCTCCGGCGTTGGGGTTGAGGGTCTCGCCCACGGTAAAGCTCCCGTGGTCGAGTAAATAAGCCACACAGAGCGCCACTTCCTGAGGCGAGGTGAGTCGCCCCAGCGGAAGCGTCGCGAGGTAGTCAGGGGCTCGCCAGGGCGAGTCCGGGGTGAGCAGCGGGGTGTCGGTGGGACCGGGGGCAACCGCGTTGACTCGGATGCCGCGGCCCGCGTACTCCGCGGCGAGGCTCCGCATCAGCCCGAGAATCGCGCCCTTCGCCGCGGCGTAGTGCGCATCATCCGCTCCGCCGCCGATCGCCAGCTCACTGGAAATGGCGACAATTGACCCGTGGCCGGCCGCCAGCATGTCGGGCAGGACCGCCCGGGAGATGTTGGCGAAGCCGCCGAGGTGAACCCGCAGCATCCGCGTCCACTGCTCAACGGTGATGGCATCCACTGCCGCCATTTCGTAATATCCGGCGACCGACACGGCCGCCGTGATGGGGCCGAGCTCGGCCGTGAGCTCGGCCCCCGCCTGTGCCACTGCGGCGGCATCCGCCATATTCACCAGGCGGTGCGCGTCACACTCCAGCGATGCCCCGAGATCGAGGCCCGCCACCGTCCATCCTCTGCTCTGCAGCTCCGCAACGGTCGCGGCGCCGATGCCGCTCGCCGACCCTGAGACCAGAGCAACCCCTGCCGTTCTGACCCGGGGAGACTCCCCCAGGCTCATGACTGGCGAACGCTCTCGCGCGGCGCCGCGGGCTCGTCATCGTCTTCCGGCATGCGGAAATCGAGGCCGGTAACCACCGGAACACGGGTGCGCACGGCGCCGTAGATGACCGCACCGACCGCACCGAGTACCCCCATGGCGATCCAGATCGACCAGTTCAGGTACTCCTGTGGGAAGAACGGGCGAGGCCAGGCAATGTTGAGGAATTCGAACACGACCCAGATCACCGCGATGCTGGCCACAATGATCGTCGCTCGGCCGAGGGTGAACGGTCCGTCGCGCCAGCGCCCGCGAAGCAAGACCAGCAGAAAGCCCACCAACGGGAAGAGGAAGGAGAGGAAGAAACCCCCGGAGGTGAAGTTGAGCATGAGCGTGTAGGCATCCTCGGCGAGGTTGCTCAACAGAAACAGTGCGGCACCGACGATGGTGGTGATCAGAAGTGCCGCCACCGGCTGGCGCTGCACGCGGCTGAGTCGGGTGAGGTGACGCGATGCCGGGAGAGCGTTATCGCGGGCGAACGACCAGATCATGCGCGAGGCCGAGGTCTGGAGGGCGAGGAAGCTGGCGACGAAACCGATCACGAACAACAGTTCCACCGGCTTGGCAATCTCGCTCCCGAGTTGGGAGGACAGGGTCAAAGCAACCGGGTCAGCCACTTTTCCAGCGCGGACCGCATTGAGGTCGGGGATCGCCAGAATCAGCGCGAGGCTGGTGAAAATGACCACCACAGCGATGAAGACAAGCGAGAAGATGATCGCCTTCGGCAGCGTGCGGCGGGGGTTACTGACCTCCTCAGCGATGGCCCCCGCGCTCTCGAACCCGACGAAGGAGAAACCGATAAACACCATTGCCACCAGGAAGGGACCGGCGATGGAGAAATAGTCGGGGCCAGCAGCAAGGCCCTTTGAGCCGTCGAACAACACGTCGAGCGAATTATGGCGATGGAAGACGAGCAACCACACGCCGAGACCGAGGGATCCGATCACCTCGGCACAAATGCTAGCGGCCATGAATACCTTGAGCACCGTACGGCCGGCGAGGTTCACCGCGGTGCCGAAAAGCAGAATGACTAGTGCTATCCAGGCTTTTTGCACCCCGGTCGGAGCCTCAATACCGATGACGTTGGCAATAAAACCAGCCGCGGCGATTGCCACGGTTGCCATCGCGATCAGCAGCGTCCACATGTAGGTCCAGCCGGCGAACCAGCCGACGGCACGGCCGCCGAGGCGCGCCGACCACTGGTAGATCGAGCCTTCGATCGGCCAGCGCGAAACAAGCATGGCGAAAACCAGGGCGACCAGGAGCTGACCTCCAAATACGACGAAGAATCCCCACCAGAAAGAGGGCCCCGCGGTGGTGACGGCCACACCGAAAATGCCGTAGAGCGCCACGATGGGGGAGATAAAGGCAAATCCAAAAGCGAACGACGAAGCGAGGGTGAATTCTCGTTTGAGAGTTTCGGCTTGTGGGGCGCGGGTCACATCGGTGTGGCTCATGGGGCTCCTTTGATTCTCGTCAGTATGAACGGTTCACCCAATGAGCCCACGCCGTTTACGAAAAGTTTGGAGATCCGGCGCGCAGCCGAGGGCGCTGTTGTGGGAAGCTACAACATCGAGATGGATAGAATTCGTCACAATCGTTATGCCAAACAGAAAGGTGTCGCCATCGCCAGCAGCCCCCTCACAGCGGATGACCACGCGCTCCCTCTGTCTGAGTTGGTGGCTCGAGCCGAGCTCGGGATGCGGTTCGTCGTGAACCCGGAGTTCGCCAGCGGCAACGGCGACCCCGTCGACAAGGAGCGAACTCGAGAGCGCGGCGTGCGGTGGGCGCACTCCACGGAGGCGGTCGACCCGAGCCCACACCTTCGCCGAGATGAACTCGTCTGCACCGTCGGTTCGTCCCTGCGTGACGATGCCGACTGCCGCCGCTTCGCTCAGGCGGTGCTGGCGGCGTCATCGGCCGGCATCTGCTTCGGCACCGGCGAAGTGCACGCACGCATACCCGCGGCGCTCGTCAACGAATGTCAACGGCTGAACCTCGCCCTCGTAGAAATGCCGCATGGAGCGCCGTTTCTAGCGGTGAATGACGTGCTCGCCGACGCCCGCGAAACCGCGCGAGGAAGCCGCGACGACGCCGTGCGGGAGCGTCAGCGGGTGGGCCACCTCCTGACCCTCATCGTGGATCGTCTGGCCGATCCGGCAGCACTCTCGCCGGAACTTGCGGAGCGTCGCTGGGGCGCCGCACCGATCACGATCTCGGTGTGGGAACCCGGCAGCTCCGCACGCCTGCTTGCGCTGAATCCGGATGCCTGGATCGGCGATACGCCACAATTCACCTACCTCCTCACGACATCGCGCCAGCCGGCACTGGATACCGCCGCGCTCACCGGCAGCCTGTGCGGCTGTTCAAGCGCGGTACCGCTCGGCCAACTGGCCCGGGGGATCGCCGAAGCGCGAGCGGCATTCCACCTCGCGCGATCGCGAGGAATGTCGACCGGTCCGGAAAGCCTCACCGATCTGACCGGGTTGCTGCAGCAGCAACCCGCCGAAGCGCTCGACCCGTTTGTGGATCAGCTCATTGCGCCGCTGCTCGCCTATGACGCCGCACGAAACGGCGAGCTGCTCGCGACCCTGCGTATTTTTATCGCCCATCGGGGAGCGCTACAGGCGGCTGCCGACGAGACCTTCCTGCACGTCAATACGGTTCGCTATCGCCTTCGACGGGTACGAACCCTGGTGGGCCGAGACCCGCTCCAGTTGGACGACTACGTGGCGTTTTCGATCGCCCTGTGGGCCCATGACCGGATGCAGCACTTCCGGCGTTAGGTCGGTGCGCGTCTCGGCCCGGTGGTCGACACCCGTGCCGAACGCTTGCTAGTGTTCGCACGCAGCATTCACAATTCGTAGCCACCCACCACCGCTCAATGTCGAGAGGCACCGCCATGTCTACACCTGCGCTCCGTCGCAACGCCCTCGGACTCGGAGGCGCCGTCATCATGTCGGCCGCGCTCATGGGTCCTGCCGTCTCGGTCTACTTCAACCCACAGGTCGTCGCGGGCAGCGCCGGCGCCGCGACGCCATTCGTGTTCGTACTGGCCCTCGTGGTGATGTTGGTTCTTGCCAGCAGCATCATGGAGATGGCAAAAACCTTCCCGAGCGCCGGAGCCTTCTACACCTATGTCTCGCGCGGCGTCGGGCCACGAAGCGGCTTCGTGACGGGCGGGCTCATGTTTGTGGCCTACTCGCTGCTCGTGCCCGCCGAACTTGCCCTCATCGGCATCTACACGCAAGACATCCTGTCCAGCTACGGCCTGAATGTGCACTGGACGATTATTTCGGCATTCTTCATCGTGCTGATGACTTTTCTGTCACTGCGGGGCATCACCGGCTCGATCAAGATCGCTGCCATCCTCTTCGCCGTTGAGGTGGGTGTCATTGTGCTGTTGAGTGCCATTGTTCTTGCCAGCGGCGGGGCGAACGGCATCACCCTTGCCCCACTCACGCCGGCCGCCTCCCCCACCGGACTCTCGGGAATTGCCCTCGGGATGACCTTCGGAATCCTGTCGTTCGTCGGTTTTGAAGCCGCGACGACGCTCGGCGAGGAAGTCAAAAACCCCCGCCGCAACGTTCCCCGGGGCATCTTTCTCTCCCTGCTGTTCGTCGGAGCCATCTACCTGTTCTGCACGTTCAGCGAAATGATCGGCTTCGGCGTCTCCGGCGTCGACAAACTCGTCGCCGACACCGCACCCTTCGCGACCCTCGCTGCTCGCTATGCGCCGTGGCTCACCGTGCTCGTGGGCTTGGCCGGGGTGTCCAGCATTTTTGCCGTCACCATGAACGCCAACAACGGCATCGTGCGAATCATTTTTGCCATGGGACGCGAGGGGATGCTTCCGCGCTCACTTTCGCGCATTCATCCGGTGCACAACACGCCGACGACCGCCATCTGGCTTCAGGCGATCGTGGCCGTTGTGTTCACCTTCGGCGTGGGGCTGGTAACCGGACCCTTCAACGCCTACGTCTACCTCGGGTCGATCCTGACGCTGGCGATCATTCCGGTGTACATCCTCACCAACATCGCCTGCATTCGACACTTCAACGGACCGGGCCGCGCCGATCGATCCGTGTGGCGTCATGTTGTGCTGCCGGTGCTGGGGATTGCGCTGCTCGGCATTCCGATCTTCGGTCAGCTGTACCCGGCGCCGCCCGCGCCGCTGGTGTTCTTTCCCTACCTCGTGCTGCTGTTCATCGCGGTGATGGTGGTCATCGCCGTGGTGGTCGGCCGGCGCCGACCCGAATTTCTGGCCCGGGCAGGCGCAGTTCTTGCCACCGGTGAGCGGGAGGACGCTGCACCGGCGAGCGTCGACGCCGCGTGAGCGTGCCGCTGTCGGGTTACGGCGCTTCGTCGGGAGTCGGCGCTTCTACCGGCGCCGTTAATCTAGCCGGGGCCGTGACTCTGGCCGGGGCGGTTGCGATGATTGCGGCGGCGCGGCAGCGAGCGCTCGAACTCGGAGTTGCCGTGAGCATCGCTGTTGTTGATGCGGGCGGCAACCTGGTTGGCTTCCAGCGCATGGATACCGCCGAAATCGCCGGGCAGACCCTCGCCATTGATAAGGCGTTTACCGCGGTGGCTCACCGAATCCCGACCTCCGAGTTGGCGGTGTTGGCGGCCCCGGGGGGCGAGCTGTTCGGTCTGGGTGCCAACGGAAACGGCCGCTACGTGATCTTCGGTGGCGGTATCCCGCTCTTGGTTGACGGTGTTGTTGTGGGTGCGATCGGCGTCAGCGGAGCGAGCACCCGCGATGATGCCGACTGCGCTTCCGCCGGAATAGGCCGCTACCCCCGCGGCGGGTTCGACAGTTTGGGCGCTGCCGATTAGACCGCTGCGGCCGCCGCGCTCGTCAGACTAGCGAGGACCCCCCACGATGGGAGTACCCCCTGTCACCGGGGTGCGGGCAGCGCCGGGCTTTAGGGTGCGGGCAGCGCCGGGCTTTAGGGTGCGGGTAGTGCCGGGTCGGACAGCCCGAGCCGGGGATAGAGCACGTCGAAACCCGCCGTCATCCCTCCTTTGATGGCGACGGCACGATGGCCGCCCATCGGCACCTCAAAGTAGGTCACGTTCCAGCCTGATGCTTTAGCCGCCGCCGACACCTCTTTCGCCTGGGGCAGGTAGTGCGAGTCATCTGATCCGATGGTAAAAATTGCGGTCATGTCGGTGTACTGGTGCGCGGCGAGGATGTTTACCGGCTTTTGGGCCTGGTAGGCCGCGGCATCGCCCTTGAATGCGGCCGCGAGAGTAGCCGTCGGGTTGTCGGCACCCGGATAGGCCTCACCGGAGATGTCGAGCACGTTGCGCCACAGGTGCGGATATTTTGCTCCCAGGGAGACGGCGCACTGGCCACCGTTGGAGTAGCCGGCGATGGTCCAGTGTGCGGCATCCTGCATCACGTGCAGGTTGGCTCGCGCCCAGTCGACGGCATCTTGGGTGATGAAGGTTTCGGCCTTGCCGTATTTTTCGGTATCCAGGCACAGCGGGTCGATGAGCCGCGAGCCGAGCTGATCAACCACCAACACGATCGGTGCGAGCCCATTGTGGCGGGCGGCGAATTGGTTGAGGATGAGCGCCGAGTAGGCGGGATCGGGGTTTCCGGGCTGGCCCATGAGCATGATCACCAAGGGAAGCTCGGGGGCATTGGGCACGAGGGCGGCCGGAGGCAGGTAGAGACCCGCGGGGCGGGAGACAAAACCGGATTTGGTATTGGGGATGACGACTGTTCCTACCGTGCCTACGGTGGGCATACCGGCCGGGGCCTTCCAGGTTTTCCAAAGCGCGTCCTCCGCGAGCATTTTTTTGGCGGAGATCACGGCGCCTTTGGCGGAATCCTTGGGTTGCGCCGCCGACGGTTTGGGCTGCACCGGGAGGGCAATGCGTTTGGCGGTGGAGATTCCGGCCAGATCGCCCACGGTCTGGTCGAGCCCGTAATCGGCATTGACGCCGATGACCCCCGCAACGAGAAATAACACCATGGAGCCTGCCGCGATTACCTTGCGCGGCCACTTCGAGCCCCACAGGTTCGCGATTGCCAACCCAATTGCCGCGAAGGTGGTGACGACCCAGGGCACCGTGGTGCCAGTGAGATCGAGCCCGGTGATGAGCGTACTGGCGATCCCGACGGCAATAAACCCGAGGGCCGTACCGGCAACGACGCCGAACAACGACGCCATCAGACGCCGACGCGACCGCCAGCGAAGCGTCAAAACCACGAGATAGAGCACCGAGAAAACGCAGGTCGTGTAGACGATTCCGACGAACGGCCCGTCAAGAATGTTGAGGGTCAGAATGCCATCAAACAAGTGAATACCTCGCGTCTAGTTCCAGCGACCGGCGAGAAGTCGCGGGCACATCAGCATTAGGCCACGCAGAGTGCCACATGACCGCCCCCGATCGTATCGTAAGGCAGGTGAAGCTCCTCCTCGGCGGCGATCCCGGTCTGCAGCTGACGCCCGCGCTCAAGTTCTGCATCAAATTCGGAGCCGAAGAGCAGGGCAAGGTTGGCGAGCCACAGCCAGAGCAAAATGACGATGACTCCGGCGAGCGATCCATAATTCTTGTCGTTGCTGGAGAAGTTACTTGCGTAAAGACCGAACAGAAGCGAGACCACCACGAGCGACACCACCGCCAGCAGCGCACCGAGGCTCATTCAATGAAAGTGCGGTTGCTTCGCGTTCGGGCGGCTGCCGCAATGGCAATGATGCTGGCGGGATGCTGGCGGGCGTAGCCACGAACCTCGCTGAGCAGCGATCCGGCGTCGCGGTTGTCGAGCCAGGAGGCGCTGCCGTCTGCGCGGGTGGATAGTTGCTGCACGAGGTCGGTTGCGACCCCGGAGCCGTCGGAGTTACGTGCCATGCTGCCGAGTTCATCCCCGATCGAGTGCAGGCCGCCGGCCACGCGCTTCTGCTGCGTTCCGAGCTGCTCGCGAAGGCCCTCCTGCGCCTGACCGAGTAACTCCTTGACCTGGGTCTTGGTTTCGGCAGCAACCTTGCCCGCCTGCTCCGTGCCGTGTCGTGCCGGCGAGCTGTGCTCCGGATGCCGCCGCCTCCCTCGCAACATGCCTGGCCTGGTCTTTGGCGGAATCGGTGGAACTGGAAATGGAGCCCCGTACCGCAGAACCCTGAACCGTGGAATTCGAGCTAGGTGAACCCGATGTTGCCGGGGGGCGACGACCGGCGTTTCGCCGCCGTGCGTTGTCGGCACCGTCGTCGAGTCGGCGGTGTCGGAATTGCCGACCTCCGTTCCCCGTGACGACAAAATGAGAAACCCTGAGAGATGAGGATTTTTTGCTGCAATGCGGCGAGACAGGGGGCTGTCTCGCGTCCGTATCGGCAGCTTTAAGGCTCATAAAAAGTTTCTCGAACATCCCCTCTTGACAAATAATGGATCAACAGTTGACCAGGCCAGCCTCTGTGCGCTCTAGTACTCCGTGTCGTCTTGAGCGGTGGCTGCTCCCGCCACCGCCGAACTCATCGGCGGCTGAGCGCGGCGACGATGAACGGATTCACCGTCGGCAAGGTACACCTCACGCGGTTTTCCAGCGTCGGATTGCTTTACCGAGGAGATCCAAATCGACTCGCGGTGAATGTCGACGCCCGCCCGTACATCCTCCGCGGTGCGAAGCTTGGCCACCCGGTGAATCAGCGCACCGAAGCCGAGCTTGACGATGACGTCAGCCACAGAGAACGAAATCTGCATGGTGGCGGTCCAGTCGCCGCCGACGGCGAAAATCTGGATGAGGTACACCAGGGGGTAGATGGCCCACCCGCCCAGCAACAAAATGGCGGCATTGCGCAACAGCACCGACGACTCTCGGGTGAGCGCGGACAGAGACGAGCGCACCGCGGCGACCAAAATTACCGTGGTAACCAGCCAGAAAACGCTGCTGATAATGCCCCAAAACACCAGCTGAAACACGTCCTCGCCGCCCCCGATAATCACCGCACCGAGAAATCCAGTGAAAATCATGGCGAAAGCCCCGAACACCGCCAGCGACCGGGTGCGCCGAACAGCAGCGCCGACCAGGCCACAGACCGCCAAAAGCTCCACCGCGAGCAGCGGCACCGCAACGCTCCACTCCATGTAGCGAGCCGTCATGACACCAATTGCGGCGTCGTTCGGCACGTAGAGACCGTGACGGAGGTTGTAGCCGAAGACGAACTGAAGCACGATCAGCAGGTAGGAGACGGTGGTGGCGGCCATGATGCCGAGTCGAGCGATTGTGGCCGTGCGATAGCGCGCACTTACCTCGCTTTGAGTGGCCAGGGCCCGAAACAGCCCGACAACCATGGCGAGGCCCGCCACGACAAGGAAATACATCGTGAGGTGGTACGCGGCCGGGCTCAGGCTCGCGGTCCAGGGGGCGGCGATGGTGTGGATCATGATCGAGACGCGCCTTTAGCTTGGACAAAGTGAACGTCGTTGTGTGCCGGCTGTGCTGCCAGAAACGACTGTGCTGCCAGAAACGAGTGTGCGCCGGATAGGCCGACCTCGGCCAAGCTGCGCACAAGAAGCATCACGTTCGCAGCCGACGTACCGGAGCGTCGATTCCGGGTTCGGTGGTGAAGTAGAGTCCGCCCGCACTGTTGGCCGACGACATCAGCGCGTCGATCCATTCCCGGTTGATCGACGGGATTCGACTGCCGAAGTATCGATAGCAGAGGGTGCTGCTCGGATCGAGCCAGATGGTGGTTCGCCCGCTGCCGACTCCGGCGGAATCGGTCCAGGAAAAGACGAAACTTTCTTGACGGCGAAGTTTGGCTGTGATCACCACTTGCAGGTGCATCAGTGCCCGGTCGTCGAAGCCCACTTCCATGCCGGAACTGCCATAGAGCAACGTGCCCATCGGTGTGCCCCTCGCTCGGATGCCCCACCTTACTGCACCGCGTGCGAACCGCAAACGCTCGCTGGAACCGCGCTGATAACCGACTGAGCATGAATTGCATGATGACTCCGAACTAGCGATTGCGGCGAAACGCTGACCCAACACGCAAGCGGGCAGGCTTAGGTGTTGGGTCGACGCAATGGCGTTCTTCGGGTCCTCCATTTGACCATCCCCGAGACGAGAAACGCGAACACGCGTTTTTCTCCCTGGGATGACCGGCGCTTCAGTATGGGTATCTGCCGCGCTAAATCCGAAACTAGACCAGAGTTGTGGTGACACGCTGATTACCCGGAGGGGTTGCTTTTACCCCCAGCAAGCACTAGTTTGCGTTGTTCGCCCAACGGGCAGCGCAGCACCACTACTACTGCGTGTGAACCGACGCGACAACCGGTATCGCCGCCAAGCTCGCCCGCACCTCAATGAGTGCTCGAGCATGCTCGTCGAGGCGGCGGTCTTCATCACTGTTCAACGCCACCGCCCGGATCGGCCCGGCCCGGCCTGCCCACCGGAGTTCAACTCGACCATCACGGTGAGGCACCTCGTGGTGAGCTGCAGATTGTGCGCGTTGCCGGGGGCACCCGAGCGGACCAGAATGCTCAAGTGCATGCTGCGACTGCTGGTGTGAATAATGCGGGCATCCACCTCCACAATGTGCCCGATGTGGATCGGATGATAAAAGTGGATGCCGCCCGAGTAGACCGCCACGGCAGCATCCGAACTCCAGCTCGCGGCGCAGGCAAACGCCGCTTCATCGATCCAGCGCATCACCGTTCCCCCGTGCGCGTTACCGCCCCAGTTGGCGTCGCCCGGAGCCGCCAAAAAGCGGAACACCGTGCGCGGGGTGGTGCCCTCATCGGTGTATGCCTGCTCGTTCATGGCGGTGCGGATGATGCGGCGCGGCTCAATGCGGGAGATCGCGCGCGCCGACAACAATAGATCCCGCTCGGTGCGCGGCACCCACTGCGGAACCCCGCGCGGAACCCCGGCGTCGTCAATGGCCACGAATACGAGGAGGCACTGGGTGGACGCTCGAAAGTCGCGCTCGCGAACATCCGTCGCGTCAACGGTAACGAGCACGTGCATGCTGGTGCGGCCGGTGTGCACGATTCGCGCGTGCGCCTCGATGAGGTTGCCGGGGCGAATGGGCGTGTTGAAACGGATGTCGCCCACGTAGGCGGTGACGCAGTACGAGCCGCTCCACCCGACGGCGCAGGCGTACCCGGCCTTGTCGATCCACTCGAGCACGCGACCGGCGGCGATGGTGAGACCGGAGGCCGCAACATCCGACGGGGCGGCTAAAAAGCGAAGGGTAATACGGTCGTCGGCGACCGCCTGCACGCTCATTTGCCTTCACCCCGGTGCTCGGCTTCGCTGTGAATGACCTTCATGCTGGCTCCCTGGGCTAGGCGCGACCGTTTCGCGACTCTGCGAACCGCGGATTAAAACGGCACTATCGCGATATTTATGCGACGCCCCATTGTGTCGCATCGCCCACTTAGGCGGAAGGCAGCACCCGCTTCAAATAGTCACCGAGGCTTGTCGGGTGGGCATCCGGATAGCGATCGTTGGCTGTCACCGCGAAGGTCGGTGTGGTGAGCATCGAAAAGTTGTACCACTCGCCCATCACCGACCAGGGATTCTGCGCCTCGGTAACCGTGGTGCGCAGCTCAGCAACCGACCCACGGTTATTTCGCGCGAGGGTGCGGCCGGTCTGCTCCTCAACTGCCGAGATGATCCGCTCAAACGAGGTCGTGCTGCCGGAGATCGCGTAGACCCCCGCGGTTGCCGACTGGTCAACCGCGAGTCGGGCGGTGAAGCGGGCGATGTCGTCGATGAGGGTGAGGTCGAATTGGTCGGTGCCGTCGCCGTAGAAATTACCGACACCCCTGTCGAGATCCACTACTCGTGCCGTGCGCGGATCGAGCATCATGTCCATGAATGCGCCGTTCAGCACATGCAACACCTCGAGGTCAAGCTCATCGATGGCGGCATCGGCCTCCCGACGCAACGCAAACATCGGTGCCCCGGCGGGTGCGTTCCAGAGGTCCAGCGCGAAATCGGAGGGAATGAACCGGCGCACGCCCGCGTTCGTTGCGGCCGTGGCGAGCGCGATTTGACCGTCGACCAGAATCTCACGGCCCCCCCTGAACGACGGAGATCACAACATCCGCTCCGTCAACCGCGGCGGGCAGGCTTGCCGGCTTCGCCAGATCGCCGAGCACCAATGTTGCTCCACGGTCACGGAGGGCGCTGAGCGCTGCGGCTTTGGCCTCATCGGCAGGAGAAAGTAAACGCACGAGTATGCGCAACGACACACCATCAAAGCCAAGGAGCTCGTGGGCGATGCGGCCGCCGAGGTTGCCGGTAGCGCCGACGAGAACAACGGTTTGTGGCGTGGAAGCTCCTGCTGCAGACAACGTGAACGGACCCGGAGAGTCTGTCGTATTCCAACTGGAGGGCTGCCGACAGGGTGCGGCTAGTCGCCGGCAGCATCGCTCATGCTCGGGCCGCGGTTCGCTGCACGTTCGCCGGGTCAGCTGGGTTAGCTCGGCGGAACCTCGCGCTGATCGGGACCGTTATACAGACTGAGCGGCCGGATGAGCGCGTTGGAGGCAAGCTGCTCCATGACGTGCGCCGTCCACCCGGTGACGCGCGCGGCCACAAACAGCGGGGTGAACATCTCGGTAGCGAACCCGATCAGGTGGTAGGCCGGGCCGGAGGGATAGTCGAGGTTGGGCTTGATCGCCTTGCGCTCGCCCATGGCCGCCTCGAGTGCGTCGTATAGTTCGGCAAGGTCGGTGGCGCCGAACTCGGCAACCAGGGTGTCGAGCGCCGCCTTCATGGTGGGCACCCGGGAGTCACCGTTTTTGTACACCCGGTGGCCGAACCCCATTATCTTGCGTTTCTCGGCGAGCGCCGCGTCGAGCCACGCGTCGGCGTGTGCCGCCGTGCCAATTTCGTCAAATACGTGCATCACGGCCTCGTTCGCACCGCCATGGAGGGCACCTTTAAGAGCTCCGATCGCCCCGACCACCGCCGAATACAGATCGGAGAGGGTGGAGGTAATCACCCGAGCGGTGAAGGTGGAGGCGTTGAAGGAGTGCTCGGCATACAGAATCATTGACACGTCGAAGGCGTTCACGACAACGAGTTCGGGCACCTCGCCGAAGGTCATATGCAGAAAGTTGGCGCTGTAGCCGAGATCATCCCGAGGTTCCACGAGGTGCTGACCGCGCCTTCGCCGCTGGTCGTAGGCGATGATCGCCGGCAACTTGGCCAGCAGGGTGATCGATTTGCGCAGATTGGCTTCGGAGCTGGCGTCGGCGGCAGCCGAATCGTTCGCGCCGATCACGCTGACGGCCGTGCGCACCACATCCATCGGGTGCGCGGTGACCGGCAGATCGTCGATGATGCGCTTGACGTTGTCGTCGAGGTGGCGCAGTGACCGCTCGAGCGTTTCGAATTCGGCGAGCTGGCGGTCATCCGGAAGCTCGCCGTGCCAAAGGAGATAGGCCACCTCCTCGAAGGAGCACTGCGCGCAGAGCTCCTGCACCGGGTAGCCGCGATAGAGCAACGAGTTGGTGTCGGGATTGACCTTGGAGACGGCGGTGTAGTCGACCACGACCCCGGCAAGTCCCTTACGAATGTCTGGATCGGTCATGATGCTCCTGGTTCGGGGTCGGAGGAGGGCGGCGGGGGGCTAATTCCCGGTGGGGACCGGAAAGTTGAAGACGCCTGCATCGAACGCGTTATAGCTTTCGTAGTCGAGCAATTCATAGAGTCGTGCGCGGGTCTGCATCTGCGCAACGGTCGATTCGAGCGTGCCGGTTTCAACCAGCGCATCGAGGCCGCGCTCGGCAGCGCCCATCGCGAGCCGCAACAGGCTCACCGGATAGATAACGATGTTAATTCCCACATCGGCGAGCTGATTCTTGGAGAACAGAGAGCTCTTACCGAACTCCGTCATGTTTGCCAAAATTGGCACGTCGACCGCGGCCCGTATCGCATGAAACTCGTCGAGCGTGGCCATCGCTTCGGGAAAAATTGCGTCGGCGCCGGCATCCACCAGTTGCTTCGCCCGGGTGATCGCAGCCTCCACTCCGTCGAGGGCCCGGATGTCGGTGCGCGCCATAATCAGTAGGTTGCTATCCCGGCGCGCATTCACCGCCGCGCGAATGCGTTTGGTAGCGGTGTCGGCGTCGACCACCGCCTTGCCGTCGAGGTGGCCGCAGCGCTTTGGGTTGACCTGGTCTTCGATGTGGAGGCCGGCGACTCCGGCATCCTCCAGCGTCTGCACGGTGCGGGCCACATTCATCGGTTCGCCAAAACCGGTATCGGCATCGACGAGCGCGGGGAGGTCGGTCATGCGGGCGATCTGCTGGGCCCGGCCCGCCACCTCGGTGAGGGTGGTGAGCCCGATATCCGGGAGCCCCAAATCGGCACTGATCACGGCACCGGAAATGTAGACGCCCTCAAAGCCCTTACTCTGAATCAGCTTTGCGCTGAGCGGGTTAAACGCTCCCGGAAATTGCAGAATTTGCCCCGAGGCGAGGCGCGCCCGCAGCAGCGAGCGTTTGTCTGCGGCGGCGGTGGCGGCATAGAGCATTAGAAGAGTCCCTCCGGAGCTGTCACCATGTGCGGCGCTACGACGGTGAGGCCATCGAGTTCGACGGCGCCCAGCTCGGGTAGTCGCTGCACGAGGGTGAGAAAACGCTCGATTTCGGAATCGTCGAGAATTCCGATGGCGAGCGCCCGGAACTTGTTAATGTATTCCGCCCGGGCGAACGGTCGGGCACCGAGGGGATGGGCATCGGCCACCGCAATTTCGTCGACGATTCGCGTGCCATCGAGAAGCTCAATGTCGACGCGGCCGCCGAAGGCCTTCTCCAGCGGGTCGATGGAGTGGTACCGGCGGGTCCACTCGGCATCCTGCGCGGTGGTAACCAGCCGCCACAGTTTCACGGTGTCCTCGCGTGCGGCACGCTCCGGCGCATAACTGCGTTCGTGGTGCCATTCGCCATCTTGCAGCGCCACGGCAAAAATATACGGAATCGAGTGGTCGAGTGTTTCGCGACTGGCCGTGGGGTCGTATTTCTGCGGGTCGTTGGCGCCCGAGCCGATCACGATATGGGTGTGATGGCTCGTGTGCAGCACAATGCTGACAACGTTTGCCGGATCGCGCAGCTGGGGATGTGCCGTGCCGAGCCGCCGCGCGAGGTCGATGAACGCCTGCGCCTGATACTCCGCAGAATGCTCTTTCGTGTAGCTATCGAGAATGGCGGTACGGGCCTCCCCCTTATTCGGCAAAACAACCGAATATTCGATGTTGACCCCGCCGAGCAGCCAGGCGATGACGCCGTCCTCGCCCTCATAAATCGGAGTGGGACTGGTTTGTCCGCGCATTGCCCGGTCGATTGCTTCGACCGCGACCTTACCGGCGAGCGCCGGGGCGTAGGCCTTCCAGGTCGAAATTGCGCCCTTGCGCGACTGCCGGGTGGCGGTGGTGGTGTGCAGCGCCTGGCCGACCGCGTGGAAGATGGTTTCGGTGTCGAGCCCGAGCAGGGTACCGATACCGGCGGCAGCGCTTGGCCCGAGGTGCGCCACATGGTCGATCTTGTGCGCGTGCAAACTGATCGACTTTGCGAGGTCGATTTGCACCTCGTAGCCGGTGACGATCGCGCGGAGGAGCTCGGCGCCGGTGCATCCGGCATGCTGGGCCACTGCCAGGATCGGCGGAATGTTGTCGCCCGGGTGCGAGTATTCTGCGGCGAGGAAGGTGTCGTGATAGTCGAGTTCGCGCACGGCCACCCCGTTGGCCCAGGCCGCCCACTCCGGCGAGAAGCGGCCGGGAATGCCGAACACGGTGCTGCCGCGATGACGCTCGGCTGCGCCCGCAGATTTCGGGTGCGCTTCGGCCTGGCCGCGTGCGGCCACCACCGGTGCACGTGACAGCGACGCGACTGCCACCGCGGCGTTGTCGATTAGACGGTTGATCACCATGTCGACGACTTCGGCGCTCGGCTCGACCGGGTCGGCGGCTAGCTCCGCGATCTTCCAGGCGAGCTGGTCTTCGCGGGCGAGGGTCTCATTGCTGCGGTAGACGCGAACGACGTGGGTTTTCATGGTGTGCCTTGACTGCTGGGGGCGGGCGCGGGGGCGGCGATGGTTGCCAGGATGCTGTTCAGGCTGCGGTAGAGATGCAGCTGGGTAGCATGGGCGGCGAGCGACTCGGAACCCTCAACGATCGCGTCAACGATGAGAAGGTGCTCCCGAGCGGCCTCGCGCAGTCGCTCCGGGTTGTCGGCGGCCAGTCTCCGGATGCGTGCCACATGTGTGCGCACGCTGTCGAGGGTTGTCGCCAGGAATGGGTTGCCCGCGGCACGGTCGACGGCGCCGTCGAGCCGAGCGACGAGGTCGTAGTAGCGGCGGCGGCCCGGGTCTGGTGCGGTAACGAGGTCATCGGCCATTCGGAATTCCTGCCGCAGTGCCTCGAACTCGCCCGGCACCCGACGGCGGGCTGCCAATCGTGCGGACTGTTCCTCGAGCGCCTGGCGCACCTCGAAGAGTTCGCGAATGCGCGTTTCGTCGATCTCGGTCACGATCAACCCGCGGCCGGTGTGCGCGGCAATCAGCCGGTCAGAGGTGAGCCTGGTGAGGGCCTCACGGAGCGGGGTGCGGGAGACACCGAGGCGGAGGGATTGCTCCACTTCGCCGAGAACGATGCCTGCGGCCAACGTTCCCTCGAGGATCTCCTCGCGCAGTGTTAGGTAGGCGCGGTCTCCTGCGCGCATTTGTCCGTCCTTTCGACGCCCAGCCGACACCCGAAGTGATGCTGCCCGGCTTCTGTATACACAGGGTAATCTTTTCACCCAGATTCGGCAAGAAATGATGCGCCTGTATGCACGACTTGGCTATGGATTTTTGCTCAATCGCGTCAGCCTCTACCCGAGTCCTCAACCGCCGCTAGTCGTCACTCACGGCTGCGCCTCGTCCCTCGAAAAACGCGTTGACCCCCTCACCAGAGTCCCTGAGCGCCACAAGTTCGACCGACATGCCCGAAGCCAACTTGTAGGCATCCAGCCAAGCCAAGGGCTAATGAGAGATGAAAGCACGTTTGCGTGCGCGTACCGCGGGCATGCTTTTCTCGGCGATGTTCCGGGCCATCTGGTGGGCGGCGGCGAAAACGTCGTGACGGGGGACGACCTCGTTGAGAAAGCCTCCCGTGAGCAAGCGCTGGGCAGAGATTGGAAGTCCGGTAAGTGCCGGTATTTGGCCGCAGCGGGGCGGTCAACACGACGACGCGAATTTCATCATCCGCTTCGATAACGTCGATGAACTCGCTCAGAGCTTCGTAGGTACTCAGTGCGAACGCGTTCACCGGTGCACGTTCAAAAGTGACGACGGCGACATCATCTCGTTTCTCGACCCCAAACGGTTTCACCATCCCCGCGACGTTTGTTTCGATGGCCATGGCTTTGTCACGAAGGCACCGAGCATGGGAGTTCTCTGGCGATCACCGGAACCGGGCGCTGCCCCTTTCGACTTCGTCGGAGACCATGTGCAAATAGACGACACCATCTGCCTCGTTGAAATTATGAAGCTGATGACCAGTGTTTCGACCTCGGTTGCCGGGGGGGGTGACTGCCGCTTATGTTGCCAACGGCGGCGCCGGCGATGGCGATGGCGATGGCGGGTGACCCTAGAGGTGCTGTACCTCACGCTGGGGCATCCCTATCGGAACTACCTCTTGCGCCTCGAGCGCGTGCAACGTCATCTTGATCACCGCGTCGACGATTTGTTCTTTGCTGAACCTCGGCTCAGATCGCGAGGGCCAAAATCGCACGTCATTCATGGCCCCCAGCAGGTAGCGGGTGAGCAGTCGCGGATCAAGAGCGCTGCCGATTTCCCCCGCCTGCTGGGCGTGCGTAATGAGGACACGCACGTGCTTGGCGAAGGCCGCAGCACGAAGCTCGGTGATTTTCAGCCTGTCACCGGTGAGGTTCCTGGACTCCGTGAAAAAGATATTGACCCGCTCAACGTTTGCCAGGTACCACATGCTCTGACGGCGGAGATATCCGGTGAGCTCAGCCAGCGGGGCCAGCTCAAGAGCTGCGACCTTGGCCGCAATTTCTACTCCCTCAAGGTGAGATTCATCGAGTAGGCGAAAAAACAATTCCTCTTTGGAGGAAAAGTAGTGATGGAGGCTGCCCTTGAGTACCCCGACCCGGTCGGCAACATTGTGGATTGAGATGGCCGAGTAGCCGCGTTCGGACATCACGGAGATTGCCGCGGCGAGAACATTTCCGTCGCGATTTTGACCCACGCCCGATTTCTTCCCCCTCGGTCTGGTTTTTTTGGCAATGGCTTGCTGCATGGGCCGACTCAATCGTTGATGCCCTGTTGAGGGCTCCCGTACCGCGATTTGGTTGTCACTTCGATCGCGTTTCAGGCCTCAATTTCTACCAAGGGCTTGGTCTTCATAGGATTACACCAAGCGAATACAGGGGCCGCGTTTCTACCAAACGCCTGACCGATTAGCGCGCGATATTCGACGCTGAGCGCTATCACGTTCGAGAAAACCCCCACCGACCGCCTCTCGGAACCTGATCTGGTGGATTGGTGTCACTGGCCGGCCCCCAACCGGGCGAGGTGACCCCGATTCTGAGCGGCCTCGGCTGGACCAGAATTCCACTTCCCTACGAGCCCTTTCACGTCAACGTATATCTTTTGGAGGAACCGGATGGCTGGGTCGTCGTCGACACCGGCCTCGATAATGCCGCCTGTCGTGCCGCGTGGATCTCGCTACTCGGCGGCGCCCTCAGCACCAAACCGATTCTGCGCATTATCGTCACTCACTGGCACAACGACCACCTGGGGCTGGCGGGATGGCTGACCGAACGCACCGGAGCGCGCATCCTAATGAGCCGGCAGGAGTTCTTTCTCGGTGCTTTGAAGTCCCACAAGCCGGTAGCGATCAGCTAAGAGCGTGAGCGTCGACACATCCTCCTGCACGGCACCGACTCAGCCTCTGCGAATGAGTGGCTTGATGGCGGCTTTAGCAACCTGTCGCGAATCAGTGATCTGCCGCACGAGTTCGGCGCCCTCAGCGCTGGCCAAACGCTCATCATCGGACAGCGCCGGTTTCTCATCATCCCCGTAGCAGGCCAGTCGCTCTCCGGCGTCGCACTGTACAGCGCGGAAGACAATTTTTTGCTCTTTGGCGACCATCTCAGCCCGGAAATTGTGCCCAACGTGAGCGTGATGTCCGACGCTCGCGACTCGAACCCGCATACCGAATATGCGGCGACCATTCCGCAGCTGCGCAGCGTGGTTCCGGATGACGCACTGCTCCTGCCCGACCACGAGCACCCGTTCACCGGCCTGGCCGCCACTATCATCCAGATTGCCGAACACCACGCAAAAAGCTGAGCAACCGAATTCTGATGGCCACCAGAGAGCCACGCACGGCGGCAGAGCTGATTACACAGATCGTGCGCAACCCTCCGAGCACCATGTGGCTCGGATTCGTCGTCGGCCGGGTGCTCGGCTACGCCCATTTTTTGGTGTCCCTCGGACGTCTGCGCATGGTGGGTTCGGGGGTGACCGTGAGTTTCGTTACCGCCGACACCACCTTGGTTCGAAGCGAGGACTTCGGCGCTGTCGCCGTTCCGGATGCGGAAGCGGAAGCGGAAGCCCAAAGCTACAATTCGTCACCGATCTGACTGCCGTAGGGCGGCGGGTCCATCGGGTGCGCCTCGGCCGGCAGGGCAGAGGCGTCCATGGAGGCGGTGCGCAGCCTCAAGGTTTTGAGGGTAGCCGTGACATCCGGATCGGCATAGGGGGAAGCTTCAGGCATGCTGATCAACTCGCTCGACGGACCAATGAGCAGGTACACCTCGGCAAGTTGGCCGGAGGAATCGATAATGGGTAGTGACACCGCTTCGGAAGCATTGTTGTGGGCAAGGGCAGCGGCGAAGGCGACGAGAGCGTTCGCAGCGGAGTCGGCTGTGAGGAAGGAATCGCCGGCATAGGTAACGCGTCTCATCTCTCATGGTGCACAGATTGCCGCCGAGAGTTAAAGGGGTTGCCAGTGGAGGCTAGGACGGCTACGGAGCGGCGCAGTACTCCTGATATGTAGATACTTGTGTCAAGCAGGCAGGGTGAAAGCGGCGTCTGGGATGATCGTTCCTGGGCGCCGCTTCTGCTGGTCAGCGGGGCCGGTGGTGTCGAACGTGTCGTTGTCGATGTCGATGTCGATGTCGATGTTCACGGTCAGGCTGATATGCGCGGGTTGGTTACCGCAGGGCGAAGTGTTCGAGCTGGAGAGGTGCCGCGGGTCTAGAAATCGAGCGTCGCGTTGGCCGAGGCTGTCGCGGCTCATAGGTGTATAGCGGGTCA
>JACMPQ010000061.1 GCA_014377425.1 Microbacteriaceae bacterium
CAAAACCGCCGAGGTGTAGGCCGCCGTGAAAACGGGCGTGCTCCACCTTGAGGCAGCGATCCATCACGACGGTGAGGCCCTTGTTTTCGCCGTAGACCGCAGCCTCCTCATTCCAGATGCCGAGCTGGACCCACACGGTGGTGGCACCGGCCGCGAGAACGTCATCAATGACCGAGGGGATGTCGCTGGCCTTACGAAACACGTCGACGATGTCGGGTACCTCGGGCAGTGATGCGAGGTCGGGATAAGCCTTGTGGCCGAGGATCGTGTCGGCGTTCGGGTTGACGAAGTACACCCGGTAGTTGCTGGACTGCAACAAATAGGTGCCGACAAAGTAGCTGGAGCGTGCGGCATTCGGTGAGGCGCCGACGATCGCAATCGATTTGGCGTCGCGCAAAATAGCCTGGCGCTCGCGGGCGCTCGGCCCGATCCAGGTGCGCTGCGACTTGAGGAGCTTCGCCAGCGGGCTGTTGGCCGGCATACTGCAGGAGAGCCCGTTGACCAGCTGGGTGGTCACCACATCGGTGTTCAAAATACCCGCGTTCAGAGTGTCGGTCATCTGTTTAGCCCTTCAGTGCGGCGGTGAGTGCCTGGTCAAGGTCATCAACGATGTCTTCGACGTCTTCTATTCCCACGCTGATGCGCACGAGTCCGGGAGCCACGCCGCCGTCGATGAGTTGCTGCTCGGTGAGCTGGGCATGGGTGGTGGAGGCCGGATGAATGATCAGCGTCTTGGTGTCGCCGATGTTGGCGAGGTGGCTGGCCAGATTCACCGATTCGATGAACTTCTGGCCGATTGTGCGGCCGCCGGCGATACCGAAGCTAAACACCGAGCCGGGGCCCTTCGGAAGGTACTTATTCGCGCGCTCGTGGTGCGGGTGCGCGGGCAGGCCTGCCCAGTTTACGAACTCGATGCGCGGGTCGGCGTCGAGCCATTCGGCCACGACCCGGGCGTTGTCCACGTGCGCCTGGATTCTAAAGGGCAGGGTTTCCACGCCCTGCGCGAGCAGGAACGCGGAGTGCGGTGCGAGAGACGGGCCGATGTCGCGCAATTGTTCGGCGCGCAGGCGTGTGAGAAATGCGTATTCGCCGAAGTTGCCCTGCCAGTTGAGTCCGCCGTAGCTCTGCACCGGCTGGTCGAAGAGCGGGAAGTTTTCGTTCGCCCAGTTGAAGCGACCGCTCTCTACGACAACGCCGCCGAGAGTGGTGCCGTGGCCGCCCAAAAACTTTGTGGCCGAGTGAATGACGATGTCGGCGCCCCACTCGATCGGACGGCAGAGGTACGGGGTGGCGATCGTGGAGTCGATGATCAGCGGGATGTTGTGGGCGTGGGCTACCGCGGAGAGGCCCTCGAGGTCGGCGACCTCACCGGAGGGGTTCGCGACCGTCTCGGCGAACACGAACTTGGTTTTATCGGTAATGGCTGCGGCGTAGTCGGCCGGGTCGGCGCTGCGCACAAAAGTGGTATCGACGCCGAAACGGCGCAGGGTGACATCCAGCTGGGTGATCGAGCCGCCGTAGAGGTTGGCGGAGGAGACAATGTGATCGCCGGCGCCGGCGAGGGAGGCGAAGGTAATGAACTGGGCACCGAGACCGGAGGAGGTGGCGACGGCGCCGAGTCCACCCTCGAGGCTCGCGACCCGTTCCTCGAAGGCGGCAACGGTGGGGTTGCCGAGCCGACTGTAGACGTTGCCGTACTTCTGCAAGGCAAAGCGAGCGGCGGCATCCGCGGTGTCGTCGAAGACGAAGGCGGAGGTTTGGTAGATCGGGATGGCGCGGGCGCCGGTGGCGGCATCCGGAATGTTGCCTGCATGGATAGCTCTGGTTCTGAAGCCGTACTCGCGATCTGCCATGGCTCAACGGTACCGGAGGCAGCCGGGGCGACGTGCCCGGTGACGCTGGGTTACCGGGCTGGGTTACCGGGCTGGGCTAATTGGGCGAGATAGTTCTCGGGCGGGCGATTTAGGCCCAGGTCGGTAGCCAGTAGTGCAATTGCTGGTAGAAGCCGGAGACGGGGGTGCCGCTCCAGGCCGACCAGAAGAAGGCGCTCACCGCGGCGATAGCGACGAGGATGACGGCGACGAGTCCCACCCCGTTGCTGCGGCGCCAGCGGTTGTCGCTGCGGCTGCCGAGCAAACGCCCGATGACGAGGGTGAAACCCAGAATGAGGTACGGCAAAAAGACAATCGTGTAGAACTGGAATACCGTGCGACCGGTGTAGAGCAGCCAGGGCAGATAGCCGACGGCGATGCCGGTGAGGATGAGGCCGGTGGCCCAGCTGCGGACGGGGGAGCGTTCCACACTCGCGCGCGGTCGAACCAGGCGGCGGATCATCCGGAACAGCAGAAAGAAAGCGGCCGCAACGCACAGCCACCACAGCACCGGGTTCGCGATAGAGGTTACATACTCGGAGCAGTCGCTGATGGTGCAGCCGTTTTGGCCGAGGGTCGTGCCGCGATAGAAGAAGGCGGTGGGGCGGATGAGGGCGAGCCAGCTCAGCGGATTAGCCGCATAGTTGTGCGGCGTGTGTTGACCAATGTTGGAGTTGTAAATCTCCACCTGGTAGTGCCAGAGGCTCTGCAGGGCGCGGCCGATCTCGGACGGTAAAATTGAACCGTCACCGGCTTTTGCCTGGGTTTCGGCCCAGTTGCGGTTGTAGCCACCCCGGGTGATGAGCCAGCCGGTCCAGGTGCTGAGATAGGCGAGGGCGGCGACCGGCAGGGTGATGAGGGCAGTTGCGGCGGCCTGACGAAACACCACGGAACTGGCCCAAAAGGTGATCCCGGCCCGGCGGCGGGCGGCTGCGTCAACCAACAGGGTGTAGACGAGAAATCCGGCAAAAAAGTAGAGCCCGCTCCACTTGACCCCGCTGGCGAGACCAAATAGGGCTGCCGCGGTGATCAGCCAGGGCCGGTTCCAGAGAACGGGGCCCCAGTCGGTATTGCCTGTGACTGTGCTGGTGCCGGTGATTGTGCCTGTGGCATCCGTTCGTTGCGCGATCCACTGCAACAGTCGGCGTTCGCTTTGGCCGCGGTCGAGGATGATCGCACCCACGCCGAGCAGGGTGAGCAGCATGAGCGAGTTGTCGAGGAGTGCGGTTCGACTCATCACGATTGCGAGGCCATCGATGGCCATCAGAGCGCCGGCGATGGTGGCGAGCACCGTGGAGCGAAATAGCGTGAACGCGATGAGGCAGACCAGTGCGACGGCGAGCACGCCCACGATCGCCGTCGAAAATCGCCACCCGAAGGGGTTGTCGGTACCGAAGAGCTGCATGCCGAGCGAGATGATCCATTTTCCGAGCGGCGGATGCGCGATGTATTCGCCGTCGCTGGTGAATTGGTTGACTATGCCAAGGTTAAATTTGGTGTCGGCGTCGTTTGGCCACTGACCCTCGTAGCCGAGCTTTAACATGCTGACGGCGTCTTTGACGTAGTAGGTCTCGTCGAAGACGAGCGAGTGCGGATTGCCCAAATTCACGAGCCTCAGCACGGCCGCGAGGAGAGTCACAGCAACGGGGCCGGTCCAAGCGAAGAGTCGCCGACGACGCGGCGTGGTGAGCAACGCGGCGAGCCAGGCATCGAGTTGGACGCCGGTGGCGTTCGCGTGCGAACCTGTCTTTCTTCGGGTAGCTGTGCCGAGCGGGGTCGCCACGAGGTCATCAAACTTCGGGGCGTCGGTCACACCGGTAATGCTAGTAGCGCAGCCGGATCCCCCGATTCGGTTATTCGCCGGGGCTGCGAGAATAGGGGAGTGATTATTCTTGCCGCGACGCCCATCGGTAACCTCGGCGATGCGTCTCGGCGACTGGTGGAAGCGCTCACTAATGCGACCGTGATTGCCTCGGAAGACACTCGGGTGACCATTCATCTGATGCGTGCTCTCGGGGTGGAGAACCGGCCGCGGCTGATCGCATTGCACGAACACAACGAGTCCGAGAAGGCTGCCGAGCTGGTGGAGTTGGCCCGAGACGCCGACGTTCTGGTGCTGACGGATGCCGGCATGCCGTCGATCAGTGACCCCGGGTTTCCGCTGGTAGCGGCCGCCGTTGCTGCCGGAGTCACCGTCACGGCACTGCCCGGGCCGAGCGCCGTAATCACCGCACTCGCGCTCTCCGGGTTGCCTACCGACCGCTTCAGTTTCGAAGGGTTCGTCGCGCGCAAGGGCCGCCTCGGTGAATTGAAGTCCCTGGCGCGAGAGGAGCGCACCATGGTGTTCTTCGAGTCGCCGCATCGTCTGGCCGATTGCCTCGCCGACATGGGCCGAGCCTTTGGCGATGATCGCCGCATCGCGGTGTGCCGAGAGCTCACCAAGTTTTACGAGGAGGTGCGTCGGGGCACAGCCGCCGAATTAGGGGAGTGGGCGGCGTTGGGAGTAAAGGGCGAGATTTGCATCGTCGTGGCGGGGGCTGCGGCGGTGGAGGTGGATCTGGTGGCAGGGATCGAGCAGGTGCGGCGGCTCGTGGCATCCGGCTCCCGGTTGAAAGAAGCCTCAGCAGAAGTAGCCGAGGCCACCGGTCTCAGTCGGCGCGAGCTGTATGAGGGGGCGTTGGCGGGTAGAGCGGATGGTGCCGGTGGCGCATCTGGCAAGGCTGCCGTGGCATCGACGTTTGTGCTGCCACCGCTCTGATTTTTTCGAGCATGCTTTTTTCGGGCACATATTTTTGAACGCGGTTTTTTGAACGCGGCAGCGTGAGCGCGGGGCTCAAAAATGTCTTGCAGGCGCTCTGTGCTTGAGTGTGGACTGTAAGTCATCTAGATGATCTTTGAGGATCAGCTAAGTACAAGCTCGCCCGACCGAGTCTTGTTGGGCGGGGCAGGAGCGTCGCGTTTCGCGCTCCACGGTCAAGGACGTTTCAGATGTCACCCAAGGCCCATTCGCTGATTTTCGTCGGCATCGTTCTGTTATGCGCACTCTTAGTGGAGTGGCGTGCGGCTGACCTCTATGACGTTGGGGCCAACTCAACCAAGCCGCTCGTGGTCGTCGCTTGGGTTATGATCGGGGCTGCCCTCTACCTGTTCGGATTGCGGCTGGTGAATCGCACGCTCGTAAAGCTGCGCACCCGCGCGCTACAAAAGTATTTTCCCGGCGCTGCCATGTTCGTGAGCGTTCCGTGGGCGCTTCTGGGTCAGATTCGTTTCCTGCAGCGACTACTCAAACCGAATCTCCCCGCACGGGGGATCGCCCTGAGCTTGCCCTCCGTGGTCATCACCGCTGCGGGTCTCACCATCTGGCGGGGTGGGGTGTTGCCCGAGTTGGTGCTTGAGGTTCCCCGCGATCGCATCATGGCCGTTGCTGTCAACCGGATGCTCGACAGTACCGGGCGCCATCAGACCCTTGCGGTGTCGGTGCGTGGCGGCAACGACATCACTCTGCTGGAAATTCCGGTGCTTCAGCCGCAGGGCTGGTCTCGTGCATCGGCGGGGGATATCGCAGCCCTAGTCACCTCAGCGGAGCGTGTATTGCAACTCGCGCGGGAGTAAGTGGCTCGTGCTTCGCACGGTACGCGCTCGGGCCGCACGGCATGCGCCCTACTTTGCGCCCTACGGCAGCGTCACCGCCCGGAGTTGCACCGGCCTTTGTGCAAGGTAGTCCAGTTCGGTCGCCTGCGAGATACCGGCCGGGGTCAACAGGTCGAGCACCTTCGGCACGGTGTTCGGGTCGGTCGCACAGCGGGCGCTCCCATCCGTCGGTGCGCAGACGCCGAAGGTGTAATCGCTCGGCGTCGCGGTGAAGGCCCGTGTCTGGTCAACACCGTGCGTGCCATCCTGCCCGGTAAGAGCTACCGTGAAACCCCAACCGCTGGCGGGGGTTCCGCCGAGAGCGGCCTTATCGACGCTGAAAGTGATGTAACGCGAGATGGAGTTGGCGCTCACGGCAACCGTGCCGGCGGTGGAGCCGTCGGCGGCGAGGAACTTCTGATTGCCAAAACCCTGCACCTCGATGAGGCGGCTCCAGGCGCCACCCGGGGCAATTGTGTAACTCATGCCCGGGTAGGAGGCCGCGGTGGAGGTCGCTGTGGCGGCCGGGTTATGCACGTATACGTCGACGAGTTGCGCGCCGTTGGTGGCGCCGAAGGTGGAGGAGAGGTCGCGCGTTTGAACGCGGAAGGTGACCGACGTTCCGGTGTCGTAAATCTGGAATTTGGTGAGGTCGAACGCTCCGGGCTTGAAGTCGCCGGCGGTAGGGAGGGCGTAGTTGCCGGGGCCGTTGTCGTCACCGACGGCGTCATCCTGTGAGTAGATCAGCGTGCCTTCCACCACATCGCTGACGACGGTGCGCACGAGCTGGGCGGTGCCGCCGTCGCTGGCGGTGCTGGTTACTGCGAGCACGTTCGTGCCGGGGGCGGTCGGTACCTCTATCGAGAATGTGCCGTCGGTGGTCGCAACCGCGGTGGCGTTCGTGGTGCTAGCTGCCTGCGCATCCACCGCGATTCGGGCCACATCGATGCGGGCACCGGCAGCGGCCGTTCCCGCCACGGTCACTGAGGCACCGGCGGCGCTGGACTGTTCCGGACTGCTCACCGTGAGCAGGGTCGAGGTTTGGGTGCGGGTGACGTAGCGGTTCGTGAGCTGAATCGGCTGCTCGAGTGAGCGCCCGGCCACCAGGTTCGCGGTCAAGCGCACTTGAGCGGCAGATCCCCAGGAAAGCGGGGATGCTGAGCCGTCGGCCTGACCGTTGACGAAGCCGATCGAGGCGCTCGCCGGGTCGCTGCCGTAGGGGGCCGCGGGAAGGTTTGGGCCGTCCCAAATCTGTTCGGGGACGAGTCCCGGGCCGGAATTCTGCCGGTTGATGGTGGCTAAGAGCGCGGTGGCCTGGGCGACCTGTCCCTCTGCGAGGTACTGCTGGGCGCGTTCGGCGGCCAGCACCGGCCAGGGGTGGCCGGTACCCACGTTGCCGAGGGTCCACGGGGCGCCGGTTATGGTGCAGCGCGTGGTGCCGGCGATGCAATCGCCGTAGCCGTCGCCGTTGTAGCGGAGCCAGCCGGGGCCGCTCGCGGTTTCCTTCTTGAGCTTCGCATCGGCCACGGCCAGCGAGTTGGCGAGCACCGGGTCGGTGGCCGGCAGGATGCCGAGGCGCACGTATTCGAGAAAGCCGAAGTCGACGACATCCCGCTGGTCGAGGGTGGGCCCGCCGTTGCCGAGGTTGTAGCTGATTGGCGCATTCGGGTCGCCGGTTTTGGAGAGCCGGATGAAGTACGGGTCGGCAGAAAGCGAGCCGGTGGTGGTGACGCCCCAGTTTTTGATGCTGCGCTGGTACTGGTCGGCGGTGGCGAGCCAGACGCGGGCATCCGCCGGGGAATTCTGCACCTTGGCGATTTCGGCGGCGGCGACGAGCCCGGCGATTTCGGCGGCGATGGTGGAGGGGGAGTAGCCCTCCTGCTCCTCCCAGCGCTCGACTCCATAGCTCGGTCCGCGGCTCACCAGGAAGTTGGCGGCCTCGCGAACGTGCGGCCAGAGGGTGGCATCGGAGGCCAGCCCGGATTGCAGCGCCATCAAGAGCGGATAGGCCGATTCGTCAAGCTGGTTGTTGAACGCGTCAGCGGCTTTCGTGCCGTCGAGCAGCGAGTTGCGCGGCTGCGATCCGTCGGCCTGCTGCGAGGTGAGGAAGAGGTAGCGCACGGTCGCCCGAGCGGTGGCGAGGTCTCCCGCGGTGTAAAGGGCCGTCCAGGCCTCGTAGAGGTCGCGGGCGAATACCTCGCGGTAGCCGCCGTGGAAGAGGTTCGAGGCACTATTGGCCACGATCGACTGGCCCCACGGGGCATCCAGCCCGGCGACGATTGCCCCCGGGTAGGTCTTGTCTTCGGAGGCTTTCACGACGTTCACTGAGTGGTAGTAGCTCACGGCCGCGGTGAGGCGCTGCTTGGCGGTGAGACCGGCGGCGGTAATGAGTGGTGCTCGCAGGCCCGAGTCGTATTTGACCCAGCCGGCCTTGTAGCGGGCGGTCATTGCGGCGACTGAGCTCTGAGCGGTACTGGTTGCGGTGGCAACCGCGGCGGCCTCACTGGTGCCGAAGCCGAGTGCCACGGTGGCGTTTCCGCCGCCATCGCGCTCCATCGCGACGGTCTGCACGACGTTTCCGGCTCGGGCCTCGTCGGTGACCGGCCCGAGCGCGTGGGTGGCGTCGAGCTGGGTGAGACCGTCGCTTGCGGTTCCGACGAAGCCGCTGCTGGCGGCGCTGAACGGCTTATTGGCAGCGAGGGCGAGGTAGGAGGGCACGGCGTAGGCGGTGCGGTTGGCCTGGCTGACGGTGTTGGTGTTGAACGACACCGGAATGCGGCCGGATGCCGTGGTGGTGTCGATCACCGCTGAATTCGCTCCGGCATTTTCGCCCCCGCCCCCACCGCTACCGCCCGGGGTGGCATCGAGTCGGAGGTACAACCGATAGTTTCGAGCGGCGGATGTAAGTGGCACGTATTTGGTCTGAGTGACGACGCTGCTGCGGGTGGGGTCGGTGAAGTAGGTGTTCACGAGACGGTAGGCGCCGCTTTTGGCGGTTGCGGTGACTGTGCAGACCATTCCGGTGGTGTCGGCGCTGACCGTGTAGCTGGTGTCGCGCTGCTGCAGATCGGTGAAGGTCGCACCGTCGGTGACGAGGTACTGCATGCTCTGCACGTTGGTGGCATCCACGGTGGGGGCGTAGACATCGCTCAGCACGCCGTTTGCCACCGTGAACCAGATTTTCGACCCGGTGTTGCGGGCGGTGCCGACGCAGTCTTTGCGGGACTGGCCGTGGTAGCTGGTGGTGCCGGGACCGTCAGTTGCTGCGGGACCGGCGGCTGCGGGACCGGCGGCTGCGGGACTGGCGGCTGCGTTCACCGCGGCGCTCGCGGCGGGAACCGTGCCTATTGCTAACGCGGCAACGAGCCCCGCGGCCAAAACGGTGGGAATGATTCGACGCTGAAACATTACTAACTCCTGCTGCCGGCAAAAAGACGAGGCGCATCCTTGCGCTCACCCACGCTAGGCAGGTTGGAGCGGAAAGGTCAATGAGTTCGGCTCGGCAATCTGGGCGTGTGGCGACATCCGGCTCACATCGTCCAAGCGCCGCCAGCGAGCCGACGGCGTGCGAAGAGCCAGCCGTTTAGACTGATCCCCATGGCCGCCGGAAACTCCTTTTACATTGCGACCCCCATTTTCTACGTCAATGACGTACCGCATATTGGGCACGCGTACACCGAAGTGGCAGCCGATGTGCTGGCCCGCTGGCACCGGCAAAGCGGTGACGACACCTGGCTCTTGACCGGCACCGACGAACACGGCCAGAAAATTCTGCGAACGGCCGTTGCCAACGACACCACCCCGCAGGCTTGGGCCGACAAGCTCGTAAACGAGTCGTGGTTGCCGCTGTTGGATGCCATCAACATCTCCAACGACGACTTCATCCGCACCACCGACGCCCGGCACGAAACCGCGGTGAAAATCTTTTTGCAGAAGCTTTACGACGACGGCTTCATCTACTCCGGTGAATACGAGGGCTACTACTGCGTGGGCTGCGAGGAATACAAGCAACTCGACGACTTGGTGGAGAGTGCCAGCGGCGATTACGCGGGCAAGCTGGTCTGCAAGATTCACTCGATCCCGATCGAGGTGCTCAACGAGCGCAACTACTTCTTCCGAATGAGCGACTTCCAGCAGAAGCTGCTGGACCTCTACGAATCCCGGCCGGACTTCATTCAGCCGGAGAGCGTGCGCAACGAGATCATGCAGTTCGTGAAATCGGGGCTCAAAGACCTGTCGATCTCACGCTCTAGCTTCGACTGGGGCATCAAGATTCCGTGGGACGACGACCACGTGGTCTACGTCTGGTTCGAGGCGCTTTTGAACTACATCACCGCCATCGGCTACGGTACCGACAACGAGCAGTTCCGCAGGCGCTGGCCCGCCGTGCAGCTCGTCGGTAAAGACATTGCGCGATTCCACGCCGTGATCTGGCCGGCGATGCTGATGGCGGCCGAGCTTGAGGTGCCGAAGAAGGTCTTCGGGCACGGTTGGCTGCTGGTGGGCGGCGAGAAGATGTCTAAGTCGAAGCTGACCGGCATCGCCCCGAAACAGATCACCGATACCTTCGGCGTGGACGCGTTTCGCTACTACTTCATGAGCGCGATCTCGTTCGGCTCCGACGGCTCGTTCAGCTGGGAAGACCTTTCCGCTCGCTACCACGCAGAGCTCGCCAACGGCTTCGGTAACCTCGCCTCGCGGGTGATCGCCATGATCAACCGCTACTTCGACGGGGCCGTGCCGGCGGCATCCGGCTACATCGCTGCGGATCTGGCGATTCAGGCCACCGTTTTTGATGCGACACTGCAGGCGGATACCGCGATCGAGCGATTTGCGATTCACGAGGCACTGGCTAGCATTTGGGCGGTGGTGGAGGCCCTCAACGGCTATATCACCGTGCAGGAGCCGTGGGCGCTGTCGAAAGATGACACCCAGCGTGAACGCCTCGGCACCGTGCTGTACACGACCGCCGAGGGCCTGCGCGCGCTCGCGGTGCTGCTCTCGCCGGTGATTCCGGAGTCCGCCGACAAGCTTTGGGCAGCCCTCGGCGCCACCGGATTGGGCGCGCTCACCGAGCAGTCGATTCCGGATGCCGGCCGCTGGGGCCAACTGCTGCCCGGCTCTGCCGTGCAGACGATCGCGCCGCTGTTTCCGCGGATCGAATCGCCGGAGCCGGGGGTGCCCGCTGCCGCTGCCGCTGCCGCTGCCGCTGCCGCTGCCGCTGCCGCTGCGGTCACCGCATGACCGGGCCCGCTGCCGGTGTTGCGACCGGTTCGCACGATCCGGCCAATTACATTCGCCAGCGGGATTCCCGTGCCGGTGAGGGTCAGGCGCGCGACCTGAGCTACCCGCCGCTGCCCTCGCCACTGACCGTCGGCTGCTACGACAATCACACTCACCTCGAAATCGCCGACGGGGACGACCCGCTGGATTACCGCCAGCAGTTGGATCTGGCTTCGAGCGTCGGCATCCGCGGGGTCGTGCAGGTGGGCGGTGATCTCGAATCCTCGCGCTGGTCGGCCGAGATGGCATCGCGTGAGCCGCGGATGCTGGCCGCCGTGGCCATCCATCCGAACGAGGCACCGGGGTATGCGGCATCTGGAACCCTGGATGCGGCTCTTGCCGAAATCGACGAATTGGCCGCCCGCCCGCGCGTGCGTGCCATCGGCGAGACCGGCCTGGACTACTTTCGCACGCCGGAGTCGGGACGCGCCGCCCAGCACCGCTCCTTCGAGGCGCACATCGCCATCGCCAAGAAGCACGATCTCGCCATGCAGATTCACGACCGCGACGCCCACGAGGCTGTGCTGGAAACCCTGCTGCGCGTTGGCGCTCCAGCCCGCACTGTTTTCCACTGCTTCTCGGGAGACGCCGCGATGGCTCGAGTGTGCGCCGACAACGGTTGGTACCTCTCCTTCGCCGGCACCGTGACGTTCAAGAATGCACACAATCTGCGTGAAGCCCTCACGATCATTCCCCGCGAGCGCATTCTGGTGGAGACGGATGCCCCGTTCCTCACGCCCGAGCCCTACCGCGGGCGACCCAACTCGCCGTACCTGATTCCCCTCACCCTACGATTTATGGCCGATCATCTCGACACCGAGGTCTCCATGCTTGCCGCCCAAATCAGCTCAAATACCGAGGCCGTCTACGGCAGCTGGAATGCCGAACCGGTGAGGCAACCCGGCGGCGTGTCGCCGTGGGATGCTGCCGTCGACCCGGCGGAGATCGCGTGAGCGGGCGTCATGTTGCAGAGCCTGCGCTGCCTGCCGCGGCTGCGGAAGCCGTTGCGGCCGCGCTGGATGCTGAGCCGGACGAAACCGTTCTGCCTGCGGAGCCGGATGCCGCGCCTGATGCGCCCACCGAAGCTGTCGAGCCCGCCGAACCTATGGACGCTGTCACCTCATCCGGCGTGCAACTCCTCGGCCCTGCCGAAATTCGCGACCTCGCCCAGCTGCTCGACATTCAGCCGACCAAAAAGCTCGGCCAAAACTTTGTGATCGACGCCAACACCGTGCGCCGCATCGTGCGGGTTGCGGGAGTTGTCGCCGACACGACCGTCGTAGAGATTGGGCCGGGACTCGGTTCGCTCACCCTTGGGCTGCTGGAGACCGGGGCATCCGTCATAGCGGTCGAAATTGACCAGCGACTGGCTGCCCAACTGCCGCACACCGTTGCTGCGGCGGCCCCCGGCGTCTATGCGGGCGAGACGCCTCGGCTCACGATCGTCACAGCGGATGCCATGCAGGTGACCGAGCTTCCGGGTGCGCCGACGGTGCTGGTGGCCAACCTGCCGTACAACATTTCGGTTCCGGTGCTGCTGCACTTCATGGAGACTTTTCGTGGGATTCGTAACGGGGTGGTGATGGTGCAGTCCGAGGTCGGACAGCGTCTGGCCGCCGTGCCCGGGTCGAAAATCTACGGCAGCCCGAGCGTGAAAGCCAGCTGGTACGGAGCGTGGAAAACCTCGGGGCAGGTGAGCCGGCAGGTGTTCTGGCCGGTGCCCAACGTCGACTCGATTTTGGTGTCGTTTACCCTGCGCGAGGAAGATATCGGCACCGAGACGGAGCGGTTGGCCACATTTGCGCTCGTCGACGCGGCATTCCAACAGCGCCGCAAGATGCTGCGGCAATCGCTTTCGGGGCTGTTCGGAAATTCGGCTGCGGCATCCGCGCATTTGGAGTCGGCGGGAATCGCTCCGACAGCCCGCGGCGAGGAGCTCACCGTGCACGATTTTCTGGCGGTGGCCCGTGCTTCGGCAGCGGAAAAAAGTACGGAGCACGTCGGCTAGGTTTGAGCCATGACCAACCCGGTGGCCACCAAAATCGTGCACGCGCGAGCCCCCGGCAAGATCAACGTTTTTCTCAAGGTGGGCGCGCTACTCGAAGACGGCTACCACGATGTTGCCACCGCTTTTCAGGCCGTTTCGCTCTTCGAAGACGTGTATGCCTCACACGCGGACGATTTTTCGGTGACCTTCGGAGGAACCGTCGACAGCAGTAAATTGCCCACCGACGGCTCCAACCTCGCCCTGCGGGCTGCCACCCTGCTCGCCCGACGCGCGGGCTATCGCGGGGGAGTGCGCCTGCGCATCGAGAAGCATGTTCCCATCGCCGGAGGAATGGGCGGCGGATCAGCGGATGCCGCAGCCACCCTGCTGGCCTGCGACTCCCTCTGGGGTACCGACCTCGGACGTGAAGCCCTCGTCGATCTCGCCGCACAGCTCGGCGCCGATGTTCCCTTCGCCCTCGTCGGCGGAACCGCGATCGGCACGGGCCGTGGCGACCTGCTCAGCCCCGCCCTTGCCAAAGGTCACTTCCAGTGGGTTTTAGCTCTAGCCGACTTCGGCATGTCGACCCCCGAGGTGTACAGCGAACTGGACCGCCACCGTCACCGCCACGCCCAAGATATCTTCCCGGCCCCGGTGCAACCGCAGGTCGATACCGATGTGCTGCACGCGCTACGAGCGGGGGATGCGCGGATGCTCGCCGAAGCGCTCCACAACGACCTGCAGGCACCCGCACTGCACCTCCGCCCGGATCTCGCCGCCGTACTCCAACTCGGCGAACAAAACGGGGCCTTAGCTGGAATTATTTCCGGGTCGGGGCCGACGGTGGCTTTTCTCGCCGCTGATCTCGATCAGGCACACGAAATCGAGGTCGCGCTAGCGGCGGCACGAATCAACGCGGTGCGGGTGACCGGACCGGTGCACGGCGCACGACTGATCGCCTGAGTTATCGCGTATTCACGTATCGCACGATATTGACGTTGGCGATATGCCACGATGCGGTTTGCCGCCACCCCACCGTGGCGAGTTCCCGGGTGGTGCGGGGGCGCTGATTTTCGGTGACGCTGGTGACCAGGTAGGCGACCGTTTCCGTGCCGAGACGGTGCAGGCTTTTTTTCAACGGGTACGACGTTTCCCAGAGTCTGCCGGTCTCATTCGCCGGGGTGCGGAGGGTGAGATCGAGCGTGTCGGTGAAGGCGGCCGGATAGGAATAGGCGATCACCCGAGCGGATGCCGACGGGTGGTAGCGAATCGACCCGTAGATGATCGCGGTGCGGGAGTCGGCGGGGTCCGCCGCGCGCTGGGTGGCGATGAGCGCCGCGACCCGCTGCCAGGCGGTATTTTCTTTCGCTGCCGGCATCCGCTGCGTCAGAATCGGGGGGATGGCAAGAGCCACGAGTGCGGCGAGCAGCAGAATCGTGACCCGCCGGTTGGCGAGAGCGAGGATTCCGGTGGCCATCACCGCGGCAACAAACGGCAGGCTCATCACGAGGTAACGCGGGGTGTAAAGCGGGGTGACGGTGGCGGTGGCCAGCAGGAGCGCGAGGGTTGGAAATAGCAGCCCGGGTAACAAAATGGCGGCGCTGCCACGGTTGGTGTTCACTAATCTGACCGAGCCCCAGATGATGAGGGCCCAGCCGGCGACGGCGAATTCGACGCTGTTGTAGAACCACTGGGTGCGCAACACAGAGCCGATTGTGCCGCCGTCGAGGGGGAGCAGCCAGGCGATCTGGCCCTGTTCACCCATCACGAGCAGTGCAAAGGGCAGTAGCAGGAGGCCGACGGTGAGGGTTGCGAGCACTGTGCGACGGGGCAAGGCGGGCACGAGTGTTCTTGCGACCGCGCGTCGAGAGTCCGCGAGAAACCAGAGCAGCACGCCGAGCGCGTGCGCCACCACCAGCAGGGCAAGGTACAAAAATGCGACGCAGGCGAGTAGCGCCGTAGCGACATACAGCACCCACCAACGGCGGCGTCCGGAACGAACCGCCGCCAGCAACACCACCGTGAGCAGTGCGGCGAGGGCGGTGGTGAGTGCGTAGGAGCGACCCTCCGTGCCCAGCCAAGTGACGCGGGGAAGCAGGCAGAAGACCAGGCCGGAGACCGCACCAAGCAGCTGACCGGGCCGCGCTGTGCCGGCCGCCGCCCGCCCTGCGGAAAGCGCGCTGAGCTGGCGGGTAAACACCACAGTGAGCGCCGCCGCAAAGCCGACCGCCAGGGCGCTTGGTAATCGCAGCGTGGTGGGGGTGTATCCGACGAGGTCAAACCACACGTGCATCAATGCGTAGTACAGCGCGTGCACCGCATCGATGTGGATAACGGTGTTCCAGAGCTCCGGCCACGTACGCGTGGCAGCAACCACCGTGGCGGTCTCGTCGTACCAGAGGGCGGGAGTGCCGATACGGTACAGCGAGATGCCGAGGGCGAGGAGTCCGATAACGAGGGGCACAGCCAGCGGATGCCGCAGCGCGCGCCACCCGAACGAACGCCTCGGCGCGCCCGCTGCGGCATCCGTTCCCGGCGGTCTCGTCAGAATCTCAGTAATGGCAGCGGCCTTCGTTGGGTTTGGTCGGCACCAACGACTGTGGGGCACCCCTATCTTGCCGCACCGCTATCTCACCGCGACGAGTGCGGCGCGATAAAACCTCTATCCGCCCGCGAACGGCGGCATAACGTCTACCCGGTCGCCATCGTGCAAGACACGCTGGCGATCGGTAGTGGCCACGCTGTTGATCAGAAACGAGCAGCGTGCCAGGACCCGGTCGAGGGGCTGATCGGAGGCTGGGATGAGGAGGCCCAAGGCTTCTTCTAGGGTGCCGGATGCGCCGAGCGTGAGGTCGATCGCGTCACGGCCGGTCGCCGCACGTGCCCCGGCGAAGAACCGCAGGTGAACGGTTGTGGACGGATACGCGGTCATCCGCCGATCGCACTCATCGTGCGGGTCGGCTGCACGAAGTCTCCGGTATCGAGACCGTGACCTGCGGGCTTGGCCCACATTGCGTCGCGCCACAGGGTCGCGATCTCCGAGTCGCTGGCACCGGCGCGCATCGGACCGAGCAGGTCGGTTTCGGTGTGCGAGAACAGGCAGCTGCGCACTCCACCCTCGGCGGTGAGCCGCACCCGACGGCAATCGGTGCAGAACGGTTCGGATACCGAGGCGATGATGCCCACCAGACCGATCGCCTCGCCGCCACCGAGCGGGTGCACCCGAAACAGTTCGGCGGGGGCACCGTCGCGTGGTTCGACATCGGGGGTGAGGGTGAAGCGTTCGGCGATGCGCTCACGAATTTCTGCCGCGGTGACCATCGAGGTGCGGTTCCAGGCGTGGTCGGCATCCAGCGGCATCTGCTCGATGAAGCGCAGCTGGTGTCCGCGCGCGAGGGACCACTCCAGAAGTTCGGCAGCCTGATCGTCGTTGACTCCACGCAGAAGCACCGCATTGATCTTGATCGGGGTGAGTCCGGTGGCGGCGGCAGCATCGATGCCGGCAAGAACGCGGTCGAGGAACGGGCGCCGGGTGACCTCCAGAAAGGTGGCCGCGTGCACGGTGTCCAGTGAAACATTGATCCGGTCGAGCCCGGCAGCACGCAATGCGCTTGCTCGTGCCGCTAGGCCAATCGCGTTGGTGGTGAGGGAAATTTCGGGTCGCGGCTCAAGCGTCGCGCAGGCGGCGATGATGTCGACCAAATCGCCTCGAAGCAGTGGTTCGCCGCCCGTAAAGCGCACCTGCCGTACGCCGAGTTCCTGCACGGCGATGCGGGTGAGGCGCCCGATTTCTGCGGCCTGCAGGAGGGAGCTTGTCGGTTGTGTGGGAAGGCCCTCGGCCGGCATGCAGTAGGTGCACCGCAAATTGCAGCGGTCGGTCAGAGAAATTCGCAGATCGGTGGCGGTGCGACCGTAGGTGTCCAGTAGCCCGGGAATTCCGTCTGGCCGCGGTGGCAAGTCGGCGGGTAGCCGTCGCCGCGTCGGGATTCCTAGGGAAATAGTCATCTCTCAAGGTTACGCGACGGTATGGACGGTGAGATGCAGACGACCGCATCCCTCGCTGGCCAGGCACCGGTCCGGTAAACGGAAAAAGCCCGCCGTGTCGAGACACGGCGGGCTTTAGAAGAGATTGCAGATACTACATTGCCGCCTTGGCGGTGATTTTGGCGATTCCGACCAGCAGCGTGTCGGTGACCGCGGTGGTACCGAAGGTCTTGTTCAACAGGCCTGCGGCATCCGGACTGATCAGCACGCGGGTGCCTTCAAGAACGGCATTTCCGTCGGCATCCTTGGAGAGGGGCTTCAAGGTCGAGCCGTCGAGGTTGAAGATGTAGACATCGTCGGCAACCTTGGAGCCGTTGGCAGAAACGGTACCGAAGAGCTTTGAGGTGCCCGGGTCGATGCGGAAGTTCGTCAACGAGACGGTGGTTGCGCCGCCGGTGAGGGACAGGCCGGAGCCGTCGTGGCTGATCGAGCCCTGAACATAGGGGCGGTAGCTCTTCATCGGGTCGAAGTAGTTCACATTACCGCCGGTAATCGGGAAGGCGAGAACCGCGCCGGTGAGGGTGGCGGTGCCGATCGTGGCGGGGGTGAGCTTCAGGGTGGTGAGGGCGTTCAAGAAGCCGGCGTCGAGCGTGACCTCGGTTGCTTTACCGGCGAGCTTCGGGATGGAGGCGACCGGCTTGGGGTCGGCCATCGCGGTTGAAGTGGCCTTGGGGGTGGAAGAGCTCTCCGAGGCGGTGGCGGAGCAGGCGGCGAGGCCGACGATCAGCAGGCCTGCAGTGGCGAGTCCGACGGTGGTGCGGGCGGCCGTGGAGCGGAAGATTGATCGCATGGTGGGGGTTTCCTTTGCTTACGCTGCGTGGTTGGTTACGGGTGGAGTTCGGGTCCACCGCGCAAACGGTTTGGCGGCGCCGCATTTCTCCCAGCAGACACACAGACAAACCCGATCACTCAGCGAAAGTAGGTGGGCGTACGCGGCACGTACGGGTCTTCCAGAGCACTGATCTCATCGTCACTGAGCTCAATATCGAGTGCGGCGACGGCGTCGACGAGGTGGCGAGTTTTGGTAGGTCCGACCAGCAATGAACTGATGACCGGATGTTTCAGTACCCAGGCCAGCGCGATCTGCGCCATCGGAACATCCCGACCCAGGGCAATCTGTTCGAGGACGTCAACAACGTGTTTATCGCTGGCGAGCCATAGGGCATTCTCAAAGAGGTCTGTTTTCGGGCTCGTACTTGCCCGGGCTGTGTCACCCTGCCCCCA